>DATAUW010000006.1 GCA_036268055.1 Verrucomicrobiia bacterium
CATATTTGATCAAATACCTGCTGCGGAACTATTTGCACAACAAATCCCGCAAAACCATTCAAACAACTCTTATCCGGAAAACCAGAAGTCATTCCAGTTCCAATAGATATAGCTGGACACTAGTGCGCGGCAGCGCAGCCCTACCGTGCGTTAGGATATCAGTTGGACCTGCGGGACCGCGGCGGCGCGGCGGCGCCGTGCTGCCACGTGCGCAGTATTAAGATGGCACCCTAACAACAATGAGGGCAACAATGCACATGACGGCGCGCGGGGAATTCATTAGGATGGGCGGCGAAGAAGAGCGCCAAGTGTGAACCAATGACAACCGTTTTGCCCATCGTGGATCGGGAATTGCGCGTGGCCGCGCGCAAGCGAAGCACGTATCGCCTGCGATTCTGGGTGGCGCTGGCGACGCTCCTGCTCTGGATAATCCTGCTCAAGGGAAGCAATAATGTTTTACCGACCGCAATGGGCCAGCATTTGTTGAATTCGATGGGGATCCTCGCGCTGACTTTCTGCATGTTCGCGGGAATTTTCCTGACGGCGGATTGCCTGTCGGAAGAAAAACGCGAGGGCACGATGGGGCTGCTGTTCCTGACGGATCTAAAATCCTACGATGTGATCTTCGGCAAACTCGCGGCAAATTCCCTGCACGCATTTTTTGGATTTCTGGCGGTGTTTCCGATTTTTGGTTTGACGCTGATGATGGGCGGCGTGACCGGGGCTGAATTCATGCGGCTGTCATTGGTATTCGTGGTGACGCTTTTTTTCTCGCTGGGCATTGGTCTGGCGGTTTCCGCGGCGGCGCAGGAAACGAGAAATGCCATATCGGGGACGCTGCTGGTGATCGTGTTTCTGGCCGGCATTTGCCCGGCGGTCTGGTGGCTGTACACCTCGGCAGCAAGCCGCGCCAGCGCCAATTTTCTGCTATGGCCAAGCCCGGGTTACGCTTATCGGAATGCTTTCGCGGCCTACTATCGCAGTCCATTCAGCGGCCGGGAATTCTGGCATTCCATCATCACATTGTTTGGCGTGGGCCTGGGTGGAATTATTTTTGCGAATGTAATCCTGCCGCGTTCCTGGCAGCAAACGGGCGAACGCAAGGCGGCGGGAAAATTTTTCCGCTGGCCCTATTTTTTAGCCACAAAACCGGTGATGAAACTTCGCGACATGTTTTGCGAGCCGATGTATTGGCTGGCGGTGCGCGACGGTTCGCCGGGGATGTCCGCCCTGCGGGTGATTTTAATTCTGTTTCCCCTCGTGATGGTGGCGCTGATGCTGTCGGTCGGATTAAGCAACCAGAACGCGTGTAAAGTGGCTTTCATCGTCGCATTTTTTTCGGTGTATGGGCTGCATTTCGTGACGAAAGTTTTGATCGCCGCCGAGGCCTCGCGCCGGATGAACGAAGACCGGCGCAGCGGCGCGTGGGAATTATTGCTGGTGACGCCGTTGCGGGTGAAGGAAATTTTGCGCGGGCAAAGGGATGGGTTGCGCCGGCAATTCCGCGGCGCCCTGTTTGCGCTTTGCCTGCTGAACATTATCCTGGTCGCGATGGTCTTGATTTTCCCGCGCGAGCTTGGCATGGCTACTCGCGACAAGCAGATATTTTGTGAAATATTTCTGGGCGGAATTGTGGCGCTTCAGGCGGATTTTTTCGGGCTAAGCTGGGTGGGCATGTGGCGCGGGTTGCTGGCGAAACAGCATTATCGCGCGGTGCTGGTGGCACTCGCGCAAATTATTTTGCCGCCGGCGGCGATCCTATTTTTGCTGATTTTCACTGAGCCGTTCCATAACGAAGCGGTTTTAGCCGAAATCATTGCCGGGTGGTTCATGCTTAGTTTGGTGATTTCCTTCTTCACCGGGCATAACGCCCGCAACAAGCTGCATCAAAAATTTCGCTCGGCGGTGCTTGGTTCACAGCGGGCAGAAACTTTAGACCTGATCGGAGGCGAGGGATGATCAACCTGATCTGGCCGGTGGTATCGCTGGCTTTTCTGACGCTGGTGGCGGGCTGGGCGTGGTGGAGCGCGACGCGGCGGCCCAGGCAATGGGGTTTGCTGGTGGATCGCGAAAATGATTTCTGGCAAAAGCGCGGGGTGCTATCGCCCGCGCTCGTGGAAAAAATCAAGTCGTGGGAAAAGGGCAGGCCGCTCAAATGGATCGCAGGCGCGGCGACTTGCCTGGGCACGTTCGGCGTGATTTGGACGACGTTCATGTTGTGCAAGGCCATGGCGCTGGAGCATCGCCGCATTCCGATGCCTATGAATCCGGCGTTGCATATCAAAGCGGTTTCAAAATCAGGCGCGACGAATAAGCCAGCGGGAAAGCCTTGAAGACATTCAGCCGCGCACAATCGAAAATCGTGCGCGGCTGAGAGTGAGTATCGTTATGCGCGCGGCGCGTTAGAATTTGTAAATGATGTTTGCGGCGATGATGAAGGAGTCCTGTTGCGAACCGGTGACGGTGTGACCGCTTTGAATGTGCATGGGGGTGGTTCCGCCAAAGGCATCCGTGCCGTCGAGCGCGTGATCCCAGCGAAGTTCGACGCGGCTGAGGACATTTTTCCAGAGATCATATTGCGCGGTCACGGTCGTGGAGAGCACTGAGCTGGGCAAGCCAATGCCTGCGCCTTGCGCGAGGCTCGCGGCCAGCGGTGTGATGTCCGCGTATTCCAACCGCCCGTGCAGGCTCAATTTGTCGAACACCTGATAGGACATGTAGCCCGCGAAGGAGTGTGCTTCAAACGATGGAAACGGTGTGCCGGCAACGCCCGCCACTGCCGTGAGGGTCTTGTCGGTCTTCGCATAATCGAACGAACCGCCAACGCGCAAGCCGTTGACCGGCGTGTTCAGCGTGGCGCCGAGATAATAGTTTTGCTGCGAAGCGCCCGGGGCAATGCCGCCGTTCCAACCGGAAACGATGCCCGCGAAAAAAGCCGAGTCGGCGATAAATTTCCAATCGCTGGGCGCGGTCAGCGACGTGGAGGCCATGTAAGTTTTGTAAGATTCGTTTTGTCCGGCGAGTGGGGAACCCGAACCTGACCGGCCATTGATCTGCGGGCTCAATGTGTCAGCAACTCCGGCTGAAAACGCGACGTGTTCATTGACGTGATAGGAAGCGAGCACGCCGGTGTGTTCGGATGGTTCAAACGTGTGGCCCCAGGAACGGGTGAAGTTCGGATTTTCCGTGGCTTCGGTGGATTCGTAGCCGATGACGCTGTCGAACACGCCCACTTTAAAATCAAGGCCGTTGCCAACCGGGGCGCGCAGGACGACGTAAGCTTGCTTGACGGCAAAATCGGATGCAGCGGCGGCGGTGGATTTTGTGGCGAGAACCTCGGCATCGGGCCCGAAGAATAAATCCACTTTGTAACCGGCGGCAAACTGGCTTTCGTCGAGGGGCCGTTCGATGGTGAGCTTGATGACGTCGAGGTTGAAACCATCGGCGCGGCTGGCACCGCCATATTTATATGCGGGCGCGTGCGAGACGCCATCGCCAAGATTCCATTGGGCCGAGGTGTCCACGTAACCGCTCAAAACGGTGGACGAAAGACTGCTGAGCGGGCTGGGAGCTTCCTCGCCCCGAGCGACGGATGCCCAACTGACCGCGCCGGCCGCCGCCAAACCGATTGTCCATTTGTTTATCATAGTTCCCTCGAGGTTTATTTTGTTATACGGCTGCGTGCGTTTGCTTGCGGGTCGCTTCGATTTCGGCGTTTCATCCAAAGAAGGTCTTTGGGCCGTTAAAATGAGGAAAACCAAAGTTTGTGACAATAACTTTTTTCCGAGGGCGAAGGAACGAATCGAATTTTATGAAATGATTTCGATTACAACTATCATCGGGCAGACCTGGCCCATTTTGCCATTGCGGCAAAAGATTTTTCGAGATTAACAATTTTCCATTTTGCCGCGCCGCCGACGAGTGAAGCGCGTTTTTGCAAGCGCTCCGCGATGCGCAAACTTCGTTTGGCCTGGGTGGCCGCCGACATGCGACGTTGCGATTCCTGCCTTTTTAATGCAACCACCGTTTGCGCTTTCACACTTACATCATTAGCCCGTCACTGAATGGAGGTCAAGTTACCGGTTGGAATTCTCTGCGATTTATCACGCGAATATTTTGGGAGGGACAGACATGAAGTGTCCAATAATTAGACGCTTCGCAATCTAAATATAGGTTTTGAAAAAGTGTTCTCCCGCAAACAAGCTCAAATCCCACAGTGCGTGAACGACCTCCGGCATGGAACGCGGTTTGCTTATTTCGGAGTGAGATGCGCCAGCGGCGAATTGCGGAATGGATTCCGCGGAAGTTCGGCGAAGCGTTTCCGGAAATTTAACGAACCATTTTATGCCTTCATTCGTTTACGTAGCTCGCGAGACCGCCACCGGCCGCGAAATCCGCAACTCCGTCGAGGCCGCCACGGAGCAGGCCGCGATCACGGCGTTGCTGAACCGCAACCTGCTCGTCGTATCCATCCAGGAAAAAGTCGGCAAGAAGGGCAAGACTTCCGGCGGCAAAGTCAGCTTGCAGGACCAGGTCATTTTCACCCGCCAGTTGGCCACGATGATTGACGCCGGCCTCGCGATGGTGCAATCGCTCCAGGCGCTGGCCGAGCAGACCACGAACAAGGTGATGCGCGATGTCATCAAGGACGTCACGGCGCGAGTCGAGGCGGGCGATAGCTTTTCCGAAGCGCTCGTGAAGCATCCCAAGGCTTTCAACAAACTTTACGTCTGCATGGTGAGCGCCGGTGAAAAGGGCGGTTTGCTCGCGGAAATTTTGTCGCGTCTCGCGACGTATCTGGAAAACAGCGCGCGCCTCCGCCGCAAGGTGAAATCCTCGATGATGTATCCGACGACGGTGACGTTCGTCGCGATCAGCATCACGATCTTTTTGCTGGTGAAGGTCGTGCCGGTGTTCGGCGATATTTTCACGAGCTTCGGCGCCAAGTTGCCCGGCCCGACGCAATTTCTTATTTCGCTCAGTAATTTCGTGAAGAAGTTTCTGATTCCGATTTTGCTGGTGATGGGTGGGACGGTTTATGGCTGGCTTTATTTCATCAAGACTCCGACTGGGCTCGCATTTTGGGATGCTAAGCGCATCAAACTGCCGATCTTTGGCGTGATTGCGCATAAGATTTGTCTCGCGCGTTTCACCCGCACTTTCGCCTCGCTGATTCGAAGCGGCGTGCCGATTCTCGAAGTGATGAGCGTGGTCGCGAATACGTGCGGCAATGTGGTAATGGAAAAAGCGATTCGCACTTCGATGACGGACATCGAGCGCGGCGAAAGCATTTCCGTAGCGCTCGCGAAACATCCGGTGTTTCCGAGCATGATTTTGCGCATGATTTCCGCCGGTGAACAGACGGGTAAAATTGACAGCATGCTCGAGCGTATCTCGGACTTTTTGGACGAGGAAATCGAAACGATTCTTTCGGGCCTGACCGCGCTGATTGAGCCGTTGCTGATCGTGTTCCTGGGCGTGGTCGTGGGTGGCATCGTGATTTGTATGTTCCTGCCGATCTTCAAGATGAGCGAAATCATCAACGCGAAACATTGATTTAACAGTAGAAAATCCATTCACAAAACGCCCGCCTAAATGGTGGGCGTTTTTTTTGTTTTTGATGAGGGAACGCGACGCTGTGATTCGTGGTAATGTTCGATGAAGATTGCTGCAATAGATAAAAACAGTTGCGGTATAATACGCACGCGTAATTATTTATTTAAATTTCGTCTCATTGCATTCGACTAAGTATTGCGCACGGGCGAATTTTTAGTTATCTTTGGCGAGATAGATATGTACGGAGCGCTTGAGCTTACTTTGAACGGACGGGCCGTTCGCGTCGAAAATTGCTCCCCCAATCTCACCCTGCTCGAATACCTGCGCGGCACTGGCTGTACGGGGTCGAAGGAAGGTTGCGCCGAGGGCGATTGCGGGGCTTGCTCGGTCGCAATCGTGGACCGCGATGCGCGGGGATGCGCGCGTTTTCGCGCGATTAACAGTTGTCTGGTGCCACTCTCGCTGCTCGCGGGTCGTGAAGTGGTCACGGTCGAAGGCGTGGCGCGTGATGGCGAATTGCATCCCGTCCAGCGGGCGATGGTCGAGTGCCACGGTTCTCAATGCGGCTATTGCACGCCGGGTTTTATCATGTCGCTGTTCGAAGGTTACTATCGCGGACTGCGCGAGCCGTGGCAGGTGGACGAACAACTTTGCGGCAACCTTTGTCGCTGCACCGGCTATCGGCCGATTCGCGAGGCGGCGGGCATCGCCTTCGCGCAAAAAAGTGAGCGCAACGGGCAGGACCATTTTGCGGCGCGCCTGCAAAGCGCGCCCGAGGAATTGGCGGAAGTAAATTATGAGGCGGCGGGAGAAAAGTTTTTTCGCCCGCGTTCGCTGGATGAATTGCTCAAGCTGCTGCAAAAATTTCCCGAGGCACGAATGATCGCGGGCGCCACGGAAATGGGGCTCGAAATCACCAAGCGTTTTAAAAAATTTCCTACTTTAATTTCGATTGAAGCGACGCCGGAACTCAAAGGCATTTCCACAACGGCGACCGAATGGACCGTGGGCGCGGCGATGAATTTGACGCAAGTGGACGAGGCATTGGGCGATGAATATCCCGCGCTGCGCGATATGCTTCACGTGTTTGGGTCGCGGCAGATTCGCAATCGCGCCACGCTCGGCGGAAATCTGGTGACGGCTTCGCCCATCGGCGATAGCGCGCCGGTTTTGTTGTCACTCGATGCCAAGGTCGTGATCGCTTCATTACAAGGCGAGCGGACGATTCCGTTGTCGGACTTTTTCATCGCGTATCGCAAAACGGCTTTGCAGCCCGGAGAAGTTTTCAAAAGTGTGATCGTGCCACGCGGCGTTTCGCAACCGGGGCTGACCCGCAAATCCGCGTGGTATAAAGTTTCGAAGCGGCGCGAAATGGACATCAGCACCGTGGCAGGAAGTTTCGTCGTGGATCTGGATGCGGAAGGAATTGTCCGTCATGCACGGCTCGGTTATGGCGGCGTGGCAGCGATGCCGTCACGCGCGCAGAAAACCGAAGCGGCGTTATTGGGGAAAGTATGGAATGCCGAATCAATTCGCAGTGTGCTGCCAATATTGGCCACTGAGTTCATACCGATTTCCGACGTGCGCGGCGCGGCGATTTATCGGCAGGGATTGATCACGAGTTTGCTGGAAAAGTTTTTCAGTGCGGAATGCGGAGTGCGGAGTGCGGAGTTGGGGAATGAGGAAATTGCGCCACCGGGTATTGCTGACTTGGCAGTGAAACGGCCGCCGCCGCACGAGAGTGCGCACAAACATGTGACGGGCGAGGCGATTTATACCGATGATCAGACTTCGACACGGCGGATGCTGGAGACGTGGCCGGTCTGTTCGCCGCATGCGCGCGCGAAGATTTTGAAGCGTGATGCGACCGCGGCGCGGACGATGCCCGGCATTCATGCCGTGTTGCTCGCCGAAGACATTCCCGGAAAAAACGATGTCGGCGCAGTGGTGCATGACGAAATTCTTTTGGCGGACAAGGAAGTTTTTTTTCACGGGCATATAGTCGCATTGGTAGTGGGAGATTCGCACGAAGCCTGCCGCGCGGCGGCGGCAAAAGTCGTGGTGGATTACGAACCGACCGCGCCGATGCTGCTGTTGAGTGAAGCGGTGGACGCCGGCAGTTTTCACAACGAACCGAATTTCATCCGCCGCGGCGATGTGAAGCAAGGGCTGGCAAGCGCGCCGTTGAATCTCGAAGGCGAATTTGAATTTGGCGGGCAGGAACATTTTTATTTGGAGACACACGCCGCGTGGGCCGAACCCGGTGAAGACGGTTCCGTTCGCGTGACTTCTTCAACGCAGCATCCATCCGAAGTGCAAAACGTGGTGGCCCATGTGCTGCACCTGCCGATGAATCAGATCATCGTGCAAAATCCGCGCATGGGCGGCGGATTCGGTGGCAAGGAAACGCAAGCCAACACTCCCGCCGCGCTCGCCGCGCTGGCGGCATTTCGCACGCGGCGTCCGGCGCGAGTGCGCTTCAATCGCGATCAGGACATGATGTTGCTTGGTCATCGGCATCCGTTTCTGGCGCGGTTTCACGCGGGTTTTGATGCGAACGGAAAACTGCTTGCGTTGAAGGCGCAACTTTATTCCAACGGTGGCTGGTCCATGGACCTTTCGCAAGCGGTGACGGATCGCGCGCTGTTTCACCTCGACAACAGTTACTATATTCCGCACGTCGAATTTCAAGGACGCGTGGCGAAATTAAACGTCTCGTCCAACACTGCCTTTCGCGGATTCGGCGGCCCACAGGGAATGCTTGTCATTGAGGAAATCATAGATCGCATCGCACGGCGATTGAACCTCCCGCCGGAAGTTGTGCGTGAACGAAATTTGTATCACGGCCGTGGCGAAACGAACACGACGCATTACGGCCAGGAGATCGAAGACAATCGCATCTTAACTGTTTGGGACGAGTTGAAGCGTTCGAGCGAATTGGAAAAACGCCGCGAGGGAATCGTGCGTTGGAACGAAAAAAACCCGCAACGCAAACGCGGCATCGCCATGACGCCGGTGAAGTTCGGCATCTCGTTCACCGTCACGCATCTCAATCAGGCGGGCGCGCTCGTGTTGCTATATCAGGACGGCACAGCGCAGGTGAATCACGGCGGCACGGAAATGGGACAGGGGCTGCACACAAACATCCGCGAGATCGCGTCGCTCACGCTCGGCCTCAAGACCGAGAACATCCGCGTGATGCAAACCAGCACGGACAAAGTGCCCAACACTTCCGCGACGGCCGCATCGGCGGGAACGGACTTGAATGGCGCGGCCGTAAAAAATGCGTGCGATATTTTGCGCGAGCGCTTGAGCGGGCCAGCGGCGATGCTTTTGACGGAGAAACTCGGACGCGCGCCTTCGCCGGAAAAATTAATTTTCGCCGATGGTGTCGTTTATGAACGTGATCGTCCGGAAACGAACGTGCCGATTTTTGCCGTGATTCAAAAAGCATACTTTGAACGCCTCAGCCTTTCGGCGACGGGATATTATCGCACGCCGGACATCCATTGGGACCGAGTAAAAGGCCGGGGCAAGCCGTTCCATTATTTTTCCTACGGCGCGGCGGTGACCGAAGTGGAGGTGGATGGTTTCACCGGTATGGCGCAGGTGTTACGCACCGATATTTTGCACGACGTCGGCAATTCGGTAAACGCAGGCGTGAACCGTGGCCAGATCGAAGGCGGTTTTATCCAGGGCATGGGCTGGCTCACCGCCGAGGAATTGAAATGGGACGGCGCGGGTCGCTTGCTGACGCATTCGCCGGACACTTATAAAATTCCCGCCATCGGCGACACGCCGCGCATTTTCAACGTGAACTTTCTCCATGACGCCGCGCAAAAAACCGTCGTGCACGGCTCGAAGGCCGTGGGCGAACCGCCGTTCATGCTCGCGATTTCCGTGCGTGAAGCGATTCGCGATGCGGTCGCGGCGTTCGGCGCACGTGGCGGAGAAGTGCGGCTGGCCTCACCAGCCACGTGCGAGGCGATCTTTATGGCCATCCAAGAGCGGCGCAAAATCAACGGCGCGATTTTGCCCAAGGAAGAAGTCCTCAGCGAAAAATAATTGGCGAAGGTTGCGCGCGTTTACTGATGGGGCACAAAACCCATTTGCGCGAGAATTTCCTGGCCCTTGGCGGACTGGACGAATTCAACAAAATCCTTTGACGCAACTTCGCGATCCTTGCGCGTGTAAAGATGCAGCTGGCGGGCATAAGGATATTTGCCGTCGTTCACCGAAGCAGCGGTGGGCTCGACGCCGCCAACGGGAAGATATTTCACGCTGGAATCTTTCATCGTGCCGACGCCGACGTAGCCAATGCCGCCGTCATCCTGCCCCACCTGTTCGGCGATGCCACCGTAACTCGTGGCGAGCTTGCGGCTCTCCGCATAAGGCTTGTCCTCCATCGCCAGCTCCTTGAAACCGAGATACGTGCCCGAAATCGGATCGCGCGCGTAAATGTGAATCGGCAAATCCGGCCCGCCGACGTCTTTCCAATTCTGAATCGTGCCCGTGAAAATATCGCGCACTTGTTCGCGCGTGAGGTTGGCAACGGTATTCTTCGGATTCACGACCACCGCCACGGCGTAAGCGCCGATGACATGATCATTCAGCGCGACATTCATGCGCGTGGCCTCGCTCAATTCTTCCTTGGTGGCGGCGCGGGAAGCGGCGGCGATGTCGCATTGGCCGGCGCGCAAGGCGGCGAGGCCGTAGCCGGTGGCCTTGGTTACGAGATCAAAGTCAGCGGTCGCATGGTCCTTCTTGAATTCCGTGATGAGCCGCGGCGCGAGTTCCTCACCGATGGTATTGGAACCGCGAATCACAATTTTGCCGTTCGCGGAAGGCGCGGGCGCGGACGCCTGCTTTTCCGCCGGGCAACCGGCCAGCATCACGCTCGCGCAAATCAAGGCGATGGTTCGTGTCAATCGCGATGGGGAGTAGAGTGAACGTCCGTAAGAAAATATATTTTTCATGATGGCGCCTTTGTGATGATTAACCGGGTTTCATTATTCAGCAGAGGCTTTTGATAGCAAGCAAAAGTTCGGCGCGATCACAGGAGAAATCAAGGGGTGCGAGATCCAATCAGGCCGCATCCCGATACGCCCTGACTTTTTGAATCAACGATTGCACCCGCGCGGGATCAAGCTCGGTGAAACTCTGGCTGACGCCAGTGGCCACCAGAAAACAATCGGCGGTGTCCAGGTAATCATTGATATTCTCGGGAGTGATGCCACTGGCTATTCCCAGCGGGCGATCGCCCAGCCCCGCTTTTAATCGGGTGATTTTTTCCCGCAACGCCGCGTAACCCGTGCCGGGGCCGCTGGTAGTGACGACATCCATGTATCGCGCGGCGATGCATGCCGCTCCTTCCAGGTCCGTCACCTCACGCTGATATTTGAAGGCCACGCCGCCGAAATAAAGTCCTTTCCAACCACTTTTTTCGCGCGCGGCCAGAATGCGTTCGGCCTCGGTTTGAACTTCCTTGCGTTCATCCACCATCGCGTTATCCACCCAAATGCCGTTGATGTTTTCGTTAACTCTTTCAAAGATTTCCTGCGGATCGAGCCCCAGGCAGTTGACGCCAATCCACGCATTTGGAAATTGACGCCGGACCTGCGCAGCAATTCCCAACAGCGAGTGTGAACCGATGGAATGGTTGATCAGAAAAACGCCATCGCTATCGTGCTGAAAAGCAATCTCGGTATTTTTAAGCGCCTGCGCCTCGGCCTCGACGTGAATGACCGGCAGGACGACGTGCCGCCGTTTTTTAAAGATGGCTTTCATAAGCTTGAATGGGAACGCCGCCGAATAAAGTGCGATGACCAAGTCTAATAGAGGTTACGCGCGTAAACGACGAATTTTTTCGCGCGTCTTCCCTCAAAGCAATCTTCGTGCGCAACTTTAAAACTTCCTGTTCGCAAATAGTGTAAAAGCTGATACTGTTTTGGGCGCGGTAATTGTTTTAAAGAGACCATGACAACGAACTTTTACGATAATTTAAAATTTAACTCAGACGGCTTGATTCCGGCGATCATCCAGGAGCAAAAGACCGGGCGCGTGCTGATGATGGCGTGGATGAACCGCGCTTCGCTCGAATCCACCATCGTCACCGGCAAGACGCATTTCTGGAGTCGCTCGCGCCAAAAATTCTGGATGAAAGGTGAGAGCAGCGGCCACACCCAGGCGGTGAAGGATATTTCGTTCGATTGCGACGGCGATACGTTGTTGATCCAGGTCGAGCAAATCGGCGCGGCGTGCCATGAGGGTTATCGGTCGTGCTTTTTCCGCTCGGCTCAGGACGCCGGGAAAAGTTTCAAGATCACCGAGCCGCAGTTGGAGACGCCGGAACAAATTTACGGCAAAAAATAGATGGAGGATTTCGTCCCATTTGCGAGCCGCGATTATTTCGTGGTGCTCGCGCTGCTGTTGTTCGGCCGGGGCGCGGATATTTTCAGCACCTGGGTGGCGACGCCGAATCTGGTCCTCGAAGGAAATCCCGTTGCAAAAAAACTTGGTTGGAAATTTGGCGTGCCGGTGAACGCGGTGTTTTGTTTCGGCTTCGCCTTGTGGCCGCTGCCGGGCGTGGTGATCAGTGTAACAAGCCTGCTCGTTGCCGCGCGAAATTTTCAGCACGCGTGGCTGATGCGTTCGCTCGGGGAGGAAGTTTACCGAAGCTGGCACGTCGCGCGCATTCTCGAGACACGCCTCTCGCTATTTTTATTTTGCCTGCTGGGTAATACCGGCCTGACGGCGGCGGTGGGCGCGCTGCTGATTTATTTTGCGCGCGACCATTTCATGCCGGTAGCCATCGGCATGGGCATCGTGGTCTATGCGATCACGGTGGCGTTCTACACGCTGCTTTCTGTCTGGCGCATCCGGCGGGCGTTGGGGTAAGTTCATCAGACTGAGTTAAGGACAGGTATGTATTCACCGACACTTGAAACATTTTTGAAACTCGCGAAGCAGGGCAATGTGGTCCCGGTGACGCGGAAATTGCTCGCCGATTTTGAAACGCCGCTCTCGGCTTATCATAAAATTCGCGGCCAGGGGGAATCGTTTCTTTTTGAATCGGTCGTGGGTGGCGAACATCTCGGGCGTTATTCCTTCGTCGGTTGCAATCCGCGCGCGGTCATCCGCCAGGTGGGCAATGCCATTCAACTGATCGAGAACGGCAAGGTCATCGAGCGCTTCGTCGTTTCACACGAACCCGCTTCGCCGCCGGACACCAAGGCTTTTGTCATGGGCCAGCCGACACTCAAAAAGTTCGGCCAGGTCGAAGAGGTCACGATGTCTTACGCGCCCACCGAGACGCCGCCACAAACCGTGCGTGACGGCCTCGAAGTCGTCGAGCGCGTGATGAAGAAATACCGGCCGGTGTCGCTCCCATCATTGCCGCGGTTCACGGGCGGCGCGGTGGGATTCATCGGTTATGAATTCATCCACGATGTCGAGCCGATCGTGCCGCGTCCCGCACAGGATGATTTGAAAACGCCGGTGATGTATTTTCTGATCGCGGATGAATTGCTGATCTTCGATCGCGTGGCGCAGACGATCACGGTGCTCGTCAACGCAATCCTCGAAGACGGCGTGAATCCCGCCGACGCCTACGAAGATGCCGTCGGCGAAATCGAACGCCTGATGTCGCTGCTCGAACAGCCCTCGCAATATAAGCCGGTCACCGTGCCGTCCGAATTGCCGTCACTGCCGTTTCAATCGAACGTGACGCGCGAGAAATTTTTGTCGAACGTCCTCAAAGCCAAGGAATACATCACCTCCGGCGACATCATTCAGGTCGTGGGTTCGCAGCGTTTTTCCACGCCGGTGAAGGCCTCGCCGCTGGACATTTATCGCGCGGCACGCTCGATCAATCCTTCGCCGTATATGTTTTTGCTGGAACTGGAAGGCATGTCGCTCGTCGGCGCTTCGCCGGAGTTGCATGTGCGCTGCGAAGATCATCAGGTCGAGATTCGGCCCATCGCGGGGACGCGTCCGCGCGGGCAAACGCCGGAGCAGGATTGCGCGAATGAAAAGGAATTGCTGGCCGATCCCAAGGAGCGCGCCGAACACGTGATGCTGGTGGACCTTGCGCGCAACGATCTCGGGCGCGTGTGCAATTACGGTAGCGTGCAGGTGAAAGACCTGATGGTGATCGAGCGTTACAGCCACGTGATGCACATCGTGTCGCAGGTCGAGGGGCAACTGTCGCCGGAAAAAACGCCTTACGATTTGATGCGCGCGACGTTTCCGGCGGGCACCTTGAGCGGCGCGCCGAAAGTCCGCGCGATGCAGATCATTGCCGAACTGGAGCAGACGCAGCGTGGAACGTACGGCGGCTGCGTGGGATATTTTTCTTTCAACGGCAACCTGGATTGTTGCATCACGATCCGCACAGCGTTGATCAAGGACGGCAAGGCTTATGTGCAAGCCGGCGGCGGCTGGGTAAATGATTCGACGCCCGAAGCGGAATTCGACGAGACCGTGAACAAAGCGAAGGCGATGTTAAAAGCGGTCGCGGTCGCAGAGAGTTTTACAGCGGGAAATTGAACGGTCTTTGCGGATCGCGGGTCTGTGACCCGCAGCAAGGTGCATAAGGTCAAGCCGTTCTCGAATTAGCCTTGCGCGGCAATCTTCTTCGCGAGTTGCTGCGGGTCATAGACCCGCGATCCGTCAGGATAGTTATCACGCAGCGAATTCTTTCCGCGCCGCTCACCGGGTCTTCGTTTTTGGCCGTAGCGCGAGTTTCACTTTTGCGTATTTGGTTTTCGCGCCGTGGTTCTGCGGCTGTTTGCCCGCGATGGTGCGCTGGATAAATTCCTCCTGGCTGCGGTGCGCTTTTTCGCCGCGCTTGAGCGAGGGGCGATAATAAGTTCCGTCCGCTTTCATGATGCGCGCCTTGACGTTGTCCTCCAGCGCGGCGGCAAGAATTTCGCTGATGATGCGTTCGCGGAGGTTGCCATCTTCAATCGGAAAAACGGCTTCGATGCGGCGATAGAAATTTCGCGGCATCCAATCGGCGCTGCCCACGTAAACTTCCGGCTGGCAGGCGTTGTCGAAATAGAAAATCCGGCTGTGCTCGAGAAAACGATCCACGATGCTGCGCACGGTGATGTTCTCGCTCACGCCTGTCATCTGCGGACGCAGGCAGCAGATTCCGCGCACGATCAAATCAATCTTCACGCCCGCTTGCGAAGCGTCGTAAAGGTCTTCGATCATTTCGCGATCCACGAGCGCATTCATCTTAGCGATGATGCGGGCGGGCAATCCCTGGCGCGCGTTGTCAGCCTCGCGGCGGATGAGCTTGCGCATGCGGTCGTGCAATTCAAACGGGGCGACGAGCAGTCTTTGCGTGCCTTGAAATTGCGAGATGCCGGTAAGCAAATTGAAAAGATTCGTGGCATCTTCGCCGAGCGTCGAGCGGCAACTCAGCAAGCCGATGTCAGTATAAATGCGCGAGGTCGTGGGATTGTAATTGCCGGTGGCGAGATGGACGTAGCGGCGGATGCGGTCTTCGTCACGCCGCACGATCAGGCACATCTTGGCGTGGATTTTGTAGCCAACGAGACCGTACACCACGTGCACGCCGGCTTCTTCGAGTTGCCGCGCCCACTGGATATTATTGGCCTCATCAAAGCGCGCGCGCAATTCCACCACAGCGGTGACCTGCTTGCCATTTTGGACCGCCTGCATCAATGCGCCGATGATGCGGTTATCGCCGCCGGTGCGATAAAGCGTCTGTTTGATGGCCAAAACTTTGGGATCTTCCGCGGCGCGTTCGAGCAGTTGCACGACGCTGTCAAACGTCTCGTACGGATGATGCAGCAAAACATCGCGCTCGCGAATGGCGGCAAAAACGTCCGTGTGATCGCGCAGCGCGGCAGCGACGGATGAAACGTAAGGCGGGTCGCGCAATTCTGGCGAGTGATCGCCTTCATAGATCGCCATGAGGCGCGTCGGATTTACGGGCCCGTTGATGATGTAGAGATCGTCGTCCGTAAGCTTGAGCGTGCCGAGCAGCGCGTTGCGCAAATCCTCCGGGCAATCGTGCTCAATCTCCAGCCGCACGGCGTCGCCTTTGCGGCGGTTGCGCAATTCATTCTCGACCGCCTTGAGCAAATTCGCGGTTTCCTCTTCGTCAATGTAAAGCTCGCTGTTGCGCGTGACGCGAAAATTCCAGTAACCAAGGATGGTCGTGCCCGGAAAAATCTCCGCGAGATAATGGCCGATGAGATTGCTGAGAAAAATATAATCGTGGCGTTCATCCTCGCGCGGCAACCGGACGAGCCGCGGCAATACGCGCGGGACTTGCACGACGGCGAGATGCCGCAACATATCCGCGCCGTGCAGCATCTCGAGGCGCACGATGATGTTGAGCGATTTGTTGAGCAGTTGCGGGAACGGATGCGCGGGATCCAGCGCCAGCGGCGTGAGCACCGGCCAGACTTGCGCGCGATAATATTCTTCAACCCACTTTTTATCAGCGGCATCCAACTCGGCAAATTCGAGAAAACGAAAACCATTTTTGGCGAGCGCGGGGCGAAGGTCCTTTTGCCAGCAATCGTATTGCTCGGCGACCATCTGGCGGACGCGTTTGGTGACGGCGCGCAAGGTTTCGGTCGAGGTGAGGCCATCCACGCTGCGCTCGACCACATCGCTTTCGACCTGTTGCTTGAGGCCGGCGACGCGCACCTCGAAAAATTCATCGAGGTTGGAACTGGTGATGCAGAAAAATTTGACGCGTTCGAGCAGGGGATTGCGGGAATCGAGAGCTTCGTCGAGCACGCGCTGGTTGAATTCAAGCCAGCCCAATTCGCGATTGATAAATTTGTCTGGACCGTAAGTTGCGGGCGCAATTCCCATAAACGCCGCATGATAGCAGGGGACAAGTGAAAAGCGAGTGACAAGTCAGTTACGAAAAGCGGGATGCGAAAAATATTGTTTTAAGCGCGGGGAAGTTTATTTTTGAGGGAGCGCATGGCACAGACATTTGCCGAACTCAAATTCCCGGGGCGTCTGATCGCGGTCGAAGGACTGGACGGCTCGGGGAAGTCCACACAGATTTATTTGTTAAAGCGCTGGCTGGAATTGCAGGGCCTCAAGGTTTTTTTCAGCGAGTGGAACTCTTCGGAAATCGTCAAGAGCGCGACCAGCAAAGGGAAAAAGCGCGAACTGCTCACGCCCACCACTTTCAGCCTGATCCACGCGACGGATTTTGCCGATCGTTATGAACGCCAGCTCGTGCCGCTGCTGCGCGCGGGGTATATCGTACTATGCGATCGGTATGTCTTCACAGCGTTCGCGCGCGACACGGTGCGCGGTTGTCGGCCCGAATGGGTGCGCGGCCTTTACAATTTTGCGGCGCATCCCGACCTCACGTTTTTCTTCAAGGCGCAACTCGAAGTCTCGTTGCAACGCATCCTCGACGGACGGCCGCAATTAAAATATTTCGAGGCGGGCATGGACATGCGTTTGTCCAGCGACCCGTACGAAAGCTTTCGCATTTTTCAGGGGCGCATCCTTGAACAATACCTGGGCATGAGCACGGAGTTTAATTTTTCCGTGATTGATGCGAACCAGCCGATCGAGGCGCAACAAATCCTGGTGCGCGAATTGGTGGCGGCGAAAATCAACCTGGGCACGTTCGCCCGCAACCATGGCAAACCCCGCGCATGAAAAAATCCCCGCGGAAAGAACCGCTTCCGAAGCATGAGGTCATGGTGCCGCGCCCTTCGCGCCGACGTTTTTACGGCTACGGCCTGCCAAACGTGGACGTGCAAAAGCTCGCGGGAAAATTGATTGTCATGGAAGGCGCGGACGGTTCGGGGCGCTCGACGCAGATTGCGCGGTTGCGCGACTGGCTGGAGGATTGCGGCCACGCGACGGTGCAGGTCGGCTTGAAACGCTCCACGCTGGTGAGCGAGGAACTTGAGCAGGCGCAGAAGGGAAATATTCTCAGCCATACGACGCTGAGCCTTTTTTACGCCACGGATTTTGCGGACCAGTTGGAGAACATCATCATTCCCGCGCTCAAGGCGGGCTTCATCGTTTTGGCGGACCGCTATATTTATACGCTCATGGCGCGCGACCTGGTGCGCGGGATGGACGCGGCGTGGCTCAAAAATCTCTATGGCATTGCGCTGGTGCCGGACGCGGTGTTTTACCTGAATGTTTCGCCGGAACAGTTGGTTGAGCGAAACTTCGCGAAAAATTACGCGCTCGATTATTGGGAAAGCGGCATGGACCTCGGCTTGTCGCGCGAGATGTTCGACAGCTTTCTCAAATACCAGGGAATGATGGCGCGGGAGTTCACGAAACTGCAGGCGTTTTACGGATTCACGATCGTGGATGCCGACCGTCATCCCGACGATATCAATGCCGAGTTGCAGCAGAAGATCGAAGTAGTTGTAGCGGGAAAATAATTTTGGGGCGCAGGAAGCGCCGATGATTCAGACGAACAAAAACTGATTTCAACTATTTACCAATATGCCCGAAGCAAATACCAAAGCGGAATACCTGGTCGGCGTGGATTTGGGTGGCACCAAGATTTTGTCCGGCGTTTTCACGACTTCGCTCAAGTGCGTCGGCCGCTCGAAGATGAGCACGAAAGCCGAGCGCGGAACGGAATCGGTCATCGAACGCATCGCGCATTGCGTCCAGGACGCGGTGGACGAATGTGATTTGAGCCTGAAACAAGTGCGCGGCGTGGGCATCGGTTCGCCGGGCGCGATTGACCCCGAGAATGGCCGCGTGATGTTCGCGGGCAATCTCGACTGGAAAGATGTGCCGCTGAAGAAAAAGCTGGAGGAACATTTGGGCCTGCCGGTTTTTTTGCAGAACGATTGCAATGTTTGCACCCTTGGCGTCCATGAGGTCGAGCTCGAAAGCCGGCCAAGGAATCTCGTGGGGATTTTTTTGGGCACAGGCATTGGCGGCGGATTGATTTTGGATGGGAAATTATTTACGGGTTTCAATCGCACGGCGGGCGAAGTCGGCCACATGGTGCTCGAAGTCAACGGCCCAAAATGCACTTGCGGCAACAAGGGTTGCTGGGAAGCATTGGCGAGCCGCACCGCGCTTTTTCGCCAGGTGCAGCAAGCGGTCAAGGACGGGCAGAAGACGGTTTTGACGAACATGCTGGGGGATGATTTGAAGGATTTGCGCAGCGGTGATTTGCGCAAGGCGATCAAGCAGGGAGATAAATTTGTCGAGCACATCGTTGAAGAAGCGGCGAAATACACGGGCATCGCGGTGGCGAATTTGATCAATATTCTCAGCCCGGAAGTGGTCGTCGTGGGCGGTGGACTGATGGACGCGCTGGAAAATGAAATGATGCCGGTGGTAGTGGAAACCGCGCGCGAACATGCGTTTCCCGGAACTGACAAGGGCGTGAAGATTTTGCCGTCGAAGCTGGGTGACGATGCGGGCATTACCGGCGCCGCCGTGCTGGCGCGGCGCGAGACGAAATAAATTTTGTTCGCGCAAAATCCGCGAATTTTCTCCGCGATGGCATCATGAACAGCATTCGACGCGCGGTCATTGACGTCGGCACCAACTCAATCAAACTGTTGGTCGCGGACGTGTCGGGCGAGGTGGTGACGCCGGTTTGCGAGGAGAGCGAACAGACGCGGCTCGGCGCGGGATTTTTCGAGAGTCACCGATTACAACCTCAGGCGATCGCGCATTCGGCAGAAGCGGTGGCGGCGTTCACAGCGAAAGCACGGGAGTTGGGAGCCGTTTCCACGCGAATAATCGCGACCAGTGCGGCGCGTGATGCGGTGAATCCGGGCGACCTGACTTCGGCGATTGAGAAGGCGTCGGGTTTAAAAGTAGAGATCATTTCCGGCGAGCAGGAAGCGGATTGGGCTTTTCAGGGAGTGAATACGGACGCGCGGCTGGCGCAGCTTCCGTTGCTGTTGATGGACCTTGGCGGCGGGAGCACGGAATTTATTTTGGGCCAGGGCACGCACAAATATTTTCGCAAGAGTTACCAGTTGGGAACGGTACGGTTGCTGGAAAAATTGCCGCCGGGTGATCCACCCACGGCAGAGCAGTTGGCCGCATGCCGGAATTTTGTGCGGGAATTTTTGCGGCGCGAAGTGAAGCCGGAGCTGGGACCAGCACTCGCTGAATTGTCCAAGTCTCGTGTCGCGGCGGCAGTAGTGCAATTAGTCGGCACGGGCGGGACGGCAACCATTTTGGCGCGCATGGAAGGACAGCTTGCGGATTATGATCGCGAACGCATCGAGGCCGCGCGCATCACCGGCGGCGGCATCAGAAAGCGGGTGAATGGCTTGTGGGGATTGACGCTCGCGCGGAGGAAAGAAGTCGTTGGTTTGCCGAAAAGCCGGGCGGATGTGATCCTGGCGGGCGTGGCGATTTATGAAGGCGTGATGGAGGAATTGGGATTTGAGGAACTGCGAATCACTACGCGCGGTCTGCGGTTTGCAGCATTGATGGGCGGATGATTGGAACATTCCTCAAAGGAATGTCGTAAAAAGTTTATTGGAAGGGAGATTCGAGCGTCCGGCGCGAGCGTGGGATATTATGACACACCCGATGTCGCAAGCTTCGTCGTCACTTGTGACACAATGACTCTAATGCACAAAAATAAAACCCTTCTTTTATTTATCATAAGACTCTTATTTAAAGTTAGTTATATCATTTTTTTCCCTTATCTGAAATCCTTGGCATGACCAAAGCTCTCTGTCCTTCAGCAAGTAAAAACAATTAACCAACACAAAGGACAAAGAAAATTATGATCGAACTTACTCATTGGCGCCGCCCGGATACTTCAGTTTGGCCCACTATCGGACGGTTGTTTGGGCTCCGCGATGAACTCGACCGTTTATTTGAAGGCGCGTCGCGAGGAAACGGCGCCCCGGTGCGCTTCTGGAATCCCGCGCTCGACGTTTACGAGGACAAGGATAATCTGTTCGTCAAAGCCGAACTCGCCGGTTTCAAGAAGGAAGACATCGAAGTCTCCCTCGAAAACGGCGTATTGACTCTGTCCGGCGAACGCAAGGACGATGAAAAATTCACCGAAGCGCAGACTCGCCGCTCCGAACGATTCACCGGTCATTTCGAACGCTCCATCACCCTGCCTTCCGAAGTGAAGGCCGATCAGGTGACCGCGCATTACGCCGACGGCATTCTCACAATTACCCTGCCGAAAGCCGAAGCTGCCAAACCCAAACAGATCGAGGTCAAGGTTAGCTAAGTGTTTTTGTCCCGGCGGCCGCGCGTCGCCGGGATGAACCGTTTAACCAAAACCATTCGTCCAAAATTTAACCAAAAAATATTCATGAGTACCATTACACAAAACGAAACGAAGAATCCTCAAGTCACTGCGGCCGAGCAATCACACCTGCCGCAGCATTACGTGTCTCCTCACGTGAACATTTTCGAGAACAACGAAGGTTATGTCCTCGAAGCCGAACTTCCGGGCGTCGCGAAAACCGGCCTTGAGATCGGCGTGGAAAATAATCTCCTGACCATCATCGGCCAGCGCGAGAAAAACACGCTCACTGCGGAGCCGATTTATCGGGAGTTATCCACGGCGAGTTACCGGCGCGTGTTTGAATTGGACCCGGCGATTGACACGGAGAAAATTGACGCCCGCCTTGAGCAAGGCGTCCTGACCGTTCGCCTGCCGAAGTCCGACCGCGCCAAACCGCGCAAGGTTCAGGTCGGCGAGTAATTTTGTTCACCAACCAAGGAGGTGACAAGTGGGGACAATTCCCCGGGTCGCAACGCGGCTCGGGGAATTTTTATTGCTGCGAAAATTCTCTGGCGCTGAAAGGCCATGAGCGGACGAAATCATTTCGCCGCCAGTAACTCTTCAACGTCGCGAATAAACTGGTCCGGCTTGTAGGGCTTGGCGAGAAAGCGGTCCGGCCTTTGTTCCGCGCCTTGGAAAATATCCTCGCCGACCGTACCACTCACCAGCAGGATTTTTTGCGCGGGCTCGAGATCGCGGAAGCGCTGGATGAGCTGCATGCCATTCATCGTGTGCATGGCGTAATCGGTAATCAGCAGGTCCGGGCGCGGTTTCGCGGCGGTGAATTGCGCCAGCGCAGTTTCGGGATCGCGGAAAGTTTTGATCTGATAACCGTGCGGTTCCAGGATGACCGAAGCAAGTTCCAGCAGCATCGGCTCGTCGTCCACCACGTAAATTAAAACCTCGGAATTGTTCGCTGGGGTGCTTTTAGTCATCGCTTTGGCCGTGCCCGTAGTAAATCCACTGGACGCAGTTAGTAATAGCTTATTTGCACAAATTGGCAAGCGGTGTCTTTGCATCTCCGCAGTCCAATTTATTCCCTGATAAACCTGAGTTTTCCTCCGCTTTTTTCCGCCATCCATTTTTTACATTGCGCTCAGGCCAGCAGCATTATATTATTAATGCAGTGCAGGCAACCTCGTGCCGAAGAACCCCCAAGGCATCCTATGAAACCGGAAAAACCGTCGCTCAAAAAGACTGTCAAAAACGTAACCAGTAAGATTCGGAAAAGCGCTGCCTCAGTCGCGGCGCGCCTGACCAAGACCCCGGCCACACCTGTCAAAGCCGTCGCCGCTTCCGCCCCCAAGCAACCGAGTAAAACCACCACGCCTAAAACCAAAGCCAAAGCCGCCGCCAAGCCCGCCGCGCCTGAGACGCCCGAGGTTCCCGCGATTTTGCTGGAAGGCGATCATCCGTCCTCGCCGCCCGCCGCCGGTCCCGGCCAGCGTTATTCATTGGGCGCAGTACCGCCGCCGGAGCACGTCGCCGGCAAAGACGCGGGTGAATTGCCGGAAGCTTACGGCACGGAACAGTTACTCCTCACCGCCCGCGATCCGCATTGGCTTTACGCCCGCTGGGACCTTACCCGCGCGCAACAACGCAAGTACAATTCGCTTTCCTCCGATCATCATCTCGTCCTGCGCATCTATCTCAGTGAAATCAAGGGCGAACCCGCTTCCGAAGTCCACGTGCATCCCGAGTCCACGCACTGGTTTCTTTATGTCAATCAGGCAGGCGCGAAATATCTCGCGCAACTCGGCTATTACATGAAAGGCAAATGGACCACCGTCTCCACTTCCAGCGCCACGCTGACTCCGCCCGATTCGCTCTCGGACGATACCTCCGTTCAATTCGCTTCGATTCCGATGGATGTTCCGTTCACACAGTTGATGCAACTCGCGCGCACCGCTGTGGAACAAAATATTCCGCTCGTCGAAGTCGTGCAGCAGCTTCGCGCCGATGGCTACAATTTCCCGCCTGCGCGGCCCGGTGAAAAATGGACACCCGCGCGCCAGCAAGCGCTTGCCGCCATCATCACCATGGACAGCGTGCGCCGCGTCTGGATGGGTTCGCTCGAAATCACTGAACTTACGCGCCGCCAACTCGCGCAGGACATGTCCTCATTGGGCGTCGGCCAATTCTCCGCGCCGAGTTCGCCGCTGGGTGGCCTTTCGAGCATCACCAGTTTGTCGAGCGCGTTCGGTGGAGTGTATGAACGGCGCAAAAGTTTTTGGTTCAACGTCAACGCCGAACTCATCATTTACGGCGCGACTGAACCCGATGCCGAAGTCACCATCGGCGGACGCGTCATCAAGCTTCGCCCCGACGGGACGTTTAGTTACCGCTTCTCGCTGCCCGATGGCCAATACGAACTCCCCGCCGTCGCCATCTCCGCCGACAAGACGGATGGCCGCGCCGCCGAACTCCGTTTCGAGCGCGCCACCGAATACCGCGGCGACGTCGGCCAACACCCGCAAGACTCGCGTCTTAAGCCGCCGTTGGTTGAGAATGTAGCGTAAGGAAATCAGTTTCCGCACCGCGCACGCGCACCCATCACACGGTAAAGTGGCATTGCAGTTCCGCCTCGTGAAACTATTGCTCACTCTCTTCATTAGCTTCCTGGTTGCGCTAATTTCGTTTAGCGCAAATTCAAATGAGGTGACCTCGGCTTCGCCTAAAGTTCAAAGGTTAGCCCTCAATGGGCAAACCAGAACTAATGGAACGTACGGGACAAAATCGGGAGGATTGGATTTACAACGTCACTGCCTTCCCCGCAACCGGAGGATGGAAAGGCGCCTACGTTACCGGCCTTTCGTTATTTCTTACGAATCAAACGCTCGCTGACTGGAGTTTTAATTATAGTTATCTTGAAAAAAACAATGACCGGACTAATCTCACACCTGAAAAAGGAGATACAAATTCTGCGATCTTAAAGTTTTTTGTGATCAGCAATGTTCGCATCGAAAACGGAAAATTTATTAATACACCCTCATTTCCAAAATTGGGATTTATAGGTCCAAAGGCGGATCTCACGGTAAGCAAGCTTGAATCTGCGGACATTGGAGAAGAAAAACCATCTGCGGTTACTGGTTCAAATAGATGGATTTACAATCTTTCTCGCCAAAAATGATGCCAACCGATTTGAAAAACTGACGGATCAAAATGTCTTTAGCAAACTTTTGATCATGATTGACGACGAGATCGTATCCGCCCCGGTCATTCATATGCCTATTAAAAACGGAATCCTGGCTATCCGTTCTGATGATTCTGAACGTGCGCAAGAAATAAAAAGAAAATTGTCCGAAATGGTTCGATGACTGCTTTTGGCGTTACCGTTATTTTCATCGCGTAACTTCTGCTCCATCGCCCACCAGACACCATTTCATTCGACTTTCGCGCTCGTTTCCGCCAAGCTGAAGTCTTACATGGCAACTTTGTTATTAATAGACGACGAAGCGGATGTGCAATATTCCTTCCGCCGGATCTTCGATTCGCCGGAGATTGAATTGACCACCGCCGCCAGTGGCGAGGAAGGTCTCAAGCTCATCCCGCGCCTCAAGCCCGACCTCGTCATCATGGATGTCCGCATGGGCGGCATCAGCGGCCTCGAGACCCTTCGCCGCATCCGCCAGATTGATTCCAAGCTGCTCGTCATCCTTATGACCGCTTACGGAACCACGCAAACCGCCATCGAAGCCATGAAGCTCGGCGCGTATGATTATCTGCTGAAGCCGTTCGACGTTCCCAAGCTCAAGGAAATCATCGCCGGCGCGCTCAAGACCGCGCTCGACATGAAACAGGTCGTCTCGTATCAGCCGCTGCTCGAATCGGAGGATTACGAGATAGGCATCGTCGGCCGCAGCGAACCGATGCAGAAAGTTTTCAAGCTTATCGGCCAGCTGGCCGGATCGGATGCCACCGCGCTCATCACCGGCGAAAGCGGCACTGGCAAGGAACTCGTCGCCCGCGCGATTTATCATCACAGCGAACGCAGCGAAAAACCGTTTCTCGCCATCAACTGCGCCGCGATTCCCGAACAACTGCTCGAGAGCGAATTGTTCGGCCACGAACGCGGCGCGTTCACGGGCGCGACGACCCAGCGCATCGGACGTTTCGAGCAATGCCATCAGGGCACAATCTTTCTCGACGAAATCGGCGACATGACGCCCGCGACGCAAACGAAAATTTTGCGCGTCCTGCAATCCGGTACGTTCGAGCGCGTCGGCGGCAACACCGCGATTGAGGTGGACGTGCGCGTTATCGCCGCGACCAACAAGCCACTGGAACAAGCCGTCGCCGCGCGGCAATTTCGTGAAGATTTATTTTATCGCCTCAATGTCGTGCGGGTGCAACTCCCGCCGTTGCGCGAACGCCCTGAGGACATCCGCCTGCTGGTGAATTATTTTCTCAAGAAGCTTTCCCAAAATCACCAGCATCCGCCCAAATCCATTTCCGCCGGCGTGATCAAGGCGCTCGAAAAATATCATTGGCCGGGCAACGTGCGTGAATTGGAAAATATCATCCAGCGCGCCGTCGTCGTGGCGAAGGGCGATGTCATTCTCCCCGGCGATTTGCCGCCCGAGATCATCAACCCCGGCGCGCATGCGAGTTCGACCGCGCAACTCGCCGCTGTCCCGCTGGCCGCCGGCGAAACCGGCAACGAAATGTCTTCCATCGCCCGCATGATGTTCCGCTGGGCGCGGCAGGATCCCAAGCTCAAGGTGCTGCCGTCCGTCGAGCGCGAGCTGATCATCCAGGCGTTGCACGAGACCAAGGGCAACCAGGTTCACGCGGCGAAGTTGCTCGGCATCACGCGCGCGACACTTCGCAAGCGCGTCGAGAAGTTCAACATCAAACGGGAGTTGAACATCCAATGAGCCGCGCCGTGCCGGTTGCAATCCGCCGGTTCTGTGGTAATTGAAAAAGCGTGACCCAGCCAGCGCCCAGTCTGCTGTTATTGGTCCCGGCCTATAACGAGGAATCCCGGATCGGCCCGGTGCTCGTCGCTTTTGCCGAATACTTCCAGAAAAATTACGACGGAAAATTCCAACTCGTCGTCGTCCTCAACGGCTGCCGCGACAACACGCTCGGCGTCGTCCAGGGCGTTGCCAAAAAATATCCCACGATCAGCGCGCTGGATTTTGCCGAACCGCTTCACAAAGGCGGTGCGCTCATCGAGGGCCTCAAACTCGCCCCGCGCGCGGACCTCGTTGGCTACGTGGATGCCGATGGCGCGACCGGTCCCGAAGCGTTTCATAAAATCGTCAAGCTCTGCGACCGCGCCGATTGCGTGATCGGTTCGCGCTGGCTTCCCGGCGCCGTGCTGCATCAGCACCAGACCAAATTGCGCCGTTTCGTGAGCCGCTGCTTTCATGCAATCGTGCAGTTCCTTCTGCGCTTGAATATTCAAGACACGCAATGCCCGGCGAAAGTGATGAGCCGCCATGCGATTGAAAAGGTTCACAGCACCCTGCTCACCGCCGATCTTGCTTTCGACGTCAACCTGCTCTTTTCCCTCAAACGCGCGGGTTTCACGATCCTCGAAGTTCCTATCGAATGGACAGACGTCGCCGGTTCCAAAGTCACCCAGACCTTGATTCGCTCGTCACTGACGATGTTCCTCTCCGTCGTTCGCCTGCGGCTAATCTATTCGCCATTCTACAGTCCGTTGCGAAAAGTGTTCGGACCGTTTGAAGCGTGGATTTACAAAAAGCTTCGCGCGCCTGTTCCGCTTCCCGGGCCCGACCCTAAGAGACTTAAAAAGGAAGAGGAAGAAAACGCGAAGAAATGAATTTCTGATGTCGCGCAGGTTCGCATCCAAAAATCTATTCATCGGTAAGCCTCGATCCCTTCACAAAACCGTTGCACAATTTTTGCTTTTCGCCCAACGTCCATTCTGTCACCTTGATAGCGAGCTTTCAGCGAAATCGGCATTATATCGTTATGAATGATTCCGCAACCCAGGCAGTAACCGGTTCCAAGAAGTCCATTCTTGTCGTAGATGACTCCGCCAGCGTGGCGGAACTCATCAGCGAAATGCTGTTGAGTTTTGGCTACCATCCGGAAATCTGCCTCACCGTCAAGGAAGCGCTCGCAAAATTCGAGGCCAACAAATACGACCTGGTCATCACCGATTACACCATGCCGGGAATGAACGGCGTGGACTTCGCGAAATTGCTCAAAGAAAGCGCGCCCAGTCAAATCGTGTTGCTCATCACCGGCTCGAATTTCTCCATGACTGAGGCGGCTTCGCGTTCGATGCCCGTGAATGCAACCTTGCAAAAGCCTTTCTCTGTCCAGGAGTTCCAGGAAGCCGTCGCCAACCTCATCGGCGACGCCAAGGCCCACGCGTAATTTTAGTCACGGCTCGCGGGTACGCTCGTCCTCCCTGGAGTGATTTATGCCGCGGCTTCGACGTAGATGGGTTCCTTGATTCCCGAGAGCGAGGAAAAATTTCTTAGGCGATGGATCAAGGCAGGCGTGATGCGGTTGCCGGCAGCGACGATCATAGTGCCGTTGCGGGTCTCGATGTCGGAGACGAGCAAGTGGCCGACGCGCAGCGCAGGGAATGCCACGGGAACCGGTGGTTTGGCCGCGTTTTCAGTCACGGGCGTGGCGAGTTTGAAGCAGCCGCAGATCGCTTCGAGAATGTCGGGATCATACCAGCCCTGGCGGTTGCGTAACTGTTCGAGCGCGAGTCCGCGAGACACTCCCCCGGCCTCGACTTGCGTGAGGTCGAACAGTGCCTTGAGCAAACGCGCGCCGAGCGGGATGTCGTGGCCGGCGATGCCATCGTTGGGAAACCCGGCGCCGTTGAAGCGTTTGTTCTGGTATAAAATAATCCTGGAGACTTCCTCAAGCCGCGGAATTTGGGCGAGAAGATTCGCGCCGACCGCCGGGATGCGCGCGAACATCTCATGCTCCTGCGCGACGAGCGTGTGGCCGATGCGGGCCTTGAGCACAACCTCGGGCGGGATGGTGACCTGGCCGATGTGGGCGAGCGTGGCGGCGACTTCCAACTGCCAGACGCGGCCGATTTTCATGTAGGCGGCCAGCGCGCGAATGTCGTTGCGCAAAGTTTCCGTATGGCCGAGCGATTTCGTTTCGGTGAGCGCGAGGATTTCGGAAAGCACTTTGATGCTGCCGCTCAAGGTGTTTTCAAGCAACTCGCGCTCGGCGGTGATGAGTTGATGCTGGCGCAACGCGGCTTCGAGCGCGTCGGCCAATTTTTCACTCGTGCAGGGTTTGTTGAGAAAGCGGAAGATGCAGCCTTCATTGATGGCCTCGATGGCTGTGCCCTGATCGGCGTTGCCAGTGAGCATGAGACGGACGACTTCGGGCGCGAGCGCCTTGACCTTTGTCAGAAATTCCACGCCGTTCATCTCAGGCATGCGCATGTCGGCGACGACGACCGCGTAATCCTGGTCGTTCTGGAGAATGGCAAGTCCTTCGTTCGGCCCGGGCGCAGTCTCGACGGAAAATTGTTTGCGCAACTGCCGCTGAAACGCGGCGAGCACGTTGGGTTCATCATCCACAAAGAGAATTTTTTTCACGCAGCGCTCCTTCCGAAAAGCCCTTCGCCGGGGATGTGACGCCACACCTGCGCGCGTTCCCACATGCCGATCTGGCCAAGATAATTATAATCCATTTGCGGCAGCAACGTGGCACCCAAGCCTTCGGCGCGCTCGTGCGCAAGGACATTGCTCGCGTGAACCATGCTTAGCGGACCAAACTGGCGGCCGCGGCATTGGCGCGGGGAATGATGAAAAACGGCGGCTTCGACCAGCGAAATCGGCAGTCCCCACAAGCCCAACAGATAACCGCCGACCTCGGCGTGGCTCGCGCCGAAAACTTCTTTTTCAACCTCGACCAGCGGAGTTTGTTCGTCACGCGAGCGCTTCATCGCGGCGGCGTATTCCTGCGGAAGATTCGCGATGAACACGAGCCGGCCGACGTCATGCAACAAACCTGCGGTAAAAGATTCCTCAACGATATTGCTTTCCTGGCGTTCCCATTGCGCGATGCGCCGGGCGGTCGCGGCAGTGGCGAGGCTGTGCTGCCAAAGATTTTGCAGCGAAAGTTCGCCGTCCGTTTTATTTTCAAATTCGGAAAAAACATGGATGCCCAGCACGAGCGATTTGATCGTCTCAAGGCCGAGTTGGGAAACGGCTTCAGTGGGGTCGGTCAACTGGCGGCGCAAACCGAAGAAGGCGGAATTCACCAACTGCAACATCTTCGCGGTCATGCCGGGATCCTGCGCGATGGTGACACCGACGTTTTCCAGCGTGGCCTGCGGTGAACCGAGTTCCTTCAAAATTTCAAAATAGAGCGACGGCATGCTGGGGAGCGTGCCCATGCGCGAGACGATGGCCTTCAACTTCTCATTATTGATCCACTCATCCATGTCGAGCGCGCGGCCAACGACATCCTTCAAAGTTTCAGCGTTACACGGCTTCGTCAAAAATTGATGCGTGCCGCTCAGGCAATCCATGATCATCTCGAGATCGGAGAAGCCGGAAAGAATGACGCGCACGGTCTTGGGATGGAGCCGCGCGATTTCGTTCAACAACTGCGCGCCGTTCATCTCGGGCATGCGCATGTCGGAGACGACGACATCCGCGGGACGCTCCGCCATCAGTTGCAGCGCGACCGTGCCGCTCGTGGCGAAACGCATCGCCCACGTGTCGCGCATCGAGTGAAGCGAGCGCTGCAAGGCTTCCAGGATGAACGGCTCATCATCAACGAATAGAATCTGTTTCATCTTGTGGTCTCCGATTTTTTGCGGGCGGGTGGTTGGAGCGGCAGGCGGATGATGAACACCGTGCCAACATTCATTTCCGTTTCAAAAAGCAGTTGCCCCTGATGCTGGTCCACGATCACCGCATGCGCGATGGCGAGGCCCTGGCCGGTGCCGCGGCCGACGGGCTTGGTCGTGAAAAAAGGATCGAAGATTTTCCCGCGAATTTTCTCAGGGATGCCCGTGCCGGTATCGCGAATGCGGATCTCCACCGATTCGCCGCATAGATGCGTGCTCGCGGTGATGACGCCCAGGCCTTTCGTGCCGTTGCCCACGACATCGGCGATCGCGTGCGCGGCATTGACGACGAGATTGAGGATGACCTGGTTGAGTTCGCCGGGCAGGCAGGGGATCTGCGGCAGCGCCGGGTCGAAATCGGTGACGATCTTGGCGACGTATTTCCATTCATTGCCGGCGACGGTGAGCGTGGTCTGCACCGCCTTGTTGATATCAATCGGCGTTTTCTCGCCCGTGCCGGGATGCGAAAAATCCTTCATCGCGCGCACGATGCGAGCTACGCGGTCCACGCCTTCAAGTGATTGCTGAATGGCGCCGGGAATTTCCTTCATCAGAAATTCGACGTTGCTCCGTTGCGCCGCGCTCTCTACTTCGGCGATTAATTCGGGCGTGATGCTGTTTTCCTTCGCGGCGTGGAAAAGATTTTCGTATTGCGCTTGCAGCTTTTGGAGATCGCCAAAGGAATCCTGAAGAAAGCGGATGTTGTCGCCGATGTATTGCGTCGGCGTATTGATCTCGTGGGCGATGCCCGCCGCGAGCTGGCCGATGGATTCCATTTTTTGCGCGTGGCGCAACTGGATTTCCATGCCACGCCGCTCAGTCTCAGCGAGCTTGCGTTCCGTGATGTCGTTGCCGAAGCCGATGAGTTCCGCGAGCGCGCCAGAGTCATCGAGTTTGTTGAGGGAATTCCAACTCACGGTGCGTTTCTGGCCGGTCTTGGTGGTCAGCACCATTTCATAATCGCGCACGGGGCCTTTTTCCAAATCGCGAAAAAATTGTTCCACCTGCTGCTGCCCTTCGCCGGGATAACAAAGTTGCCACCAGTTTTTGCCGATCAATTCGGCGGGCGAATAACCGGTGTGCTGCATGATTGAGGGATTGACGAACGTCGTCGTGCCGTCGGGCGCGATACCCACGACCAGCGCGGGCGTCTCGCGGATGATTTGATCAATGTAATCGCGTTCGCGCTTGAGGTCGTCCTCGGCCTGGCGGCGTTCCACGAATTGGCCGATGGTGCTGCCGATGACGGCGAAAGTCTGGAGTGTATCGCGATCGCGTTCGCGGATGTCGCGCGTGAGAAATTCCATCACGCCGATCATTTTCTTGCCGGCGTAAATTGGAAAACCGATGGCCCCGTGCAAGCCACTGATGGTAGCAGAAGCGCTTCGGCGAAAATCTTCGTGGGAAATGTCCCGAGTCCATACGACCTGTCCGCTGCTCCAAACGCGGCCGGGAATTCCGACACCCGGCTCAAGCGTGAGTTCACGGCTGAGATCAATGAACGCATCGAGCGCAATATCGGAGACGTGCCAATGATTGGCGAGGCGCAGGACATTGGCCTGCGCATCCACCTGCCAGAGCGCGCCCCATTCCCAATCAAGGCTGCGGCAAACGATTTGAAAAATAATTTCGACGGCATCGCTGAGCGTGGCGGCGGGAGCGAGCGCCTGGCTGACGGAATATTGCGTGACGAGGCGGCGTTCGGCTTGTTTGTTTTCGACGATCTTGCGTTGGAGCGAAAGATTGGCTTCCTGGAGTTTGGCCGTGCGTTCGCTGACGAGTTTTTGGAGGCGTTGAAGATGGCTTTGGGCCTGGTGCGAGAGGTCCCATTTTTCCGCGAGCGAATAGGCGACCTGCCGGACTTCCGTCATGTCGAACGGCTTCTTCATGATCAGCAGCCGGTCGCTGTGGCCGAATTTGCGGATCAGATCATGCCAAGAAAAATCCGTATAACCGGTGCAGATGACAATTTGCAGGTCGTAACATTCCTTCCAGATGTGGCCGATGGTTTCGATGCCATCCCAGCCGGGCGGCATGCGCATGTCAATAAAAGCCATCGTGTAGGGACGCTCCTCGGCGAGCGCCTTGCGGACGAGTTCGAGCCCTTGCTGGCCTTGAAAAGCAAAATCAATTTCAAACTGCGGAAAGTCCGCCGCGGGAGGTTCCTCGGTCATGACCGCAGGTGACGATGCCGATTCCGCTTCAGTGCCGGGAAACGGTTTGAAGGTGCGGGGCGCGGGAGTCGTGCTGTCCGCCACCGGAGGCGGGTCCGGCATCTGCGAAAGCATCAACGAAAAAACCCGGTGCATCCCCTCATCGTCATCCACGACCAGAATCCGGTAAGGCTGGGCGAGTTTCATAACGAGGTGGGCGAAGCGGGGTTAGATCATGCCTTCGAGGATCGTGGGAATCCGTTCCAGGCTGCGTTTGAGAGCGGCGCGGGTGATGGCGCGTTCCTCGTCTTTTTGATGTCCGAAAAGGATTTTCCAGCCGCTGGCAGCCAGCCAATTTTCCTCAGTGACTTCGTTGCGATTACCGCTGTTGCCGATTTTGGCATGGCGGACAAGGAGGTCGGCCACTTGCACCGCGGCGACGACTGAGGCGTGTTCCTGGGCCTTCTCGGGATGATGATGATATTGGACGATCTCGATGAATACTTCGGGCAGCGTTTGTTTCTTGAGATAGAGCGCGCCGAGTTCCGCGTGGTCAATGCCGAGAATTTCCCGCTCGAGTTCGAGCAAATCCTGTTCGGTGTCTTTGCGGTTGATGTAGATCTCCGCGAAATGATCGGGGAAGGCGGATGCCATCGCAATCTTACCCACGTCGTGAATCAAACCGGCGACGTAATCAATTTCGCCCTTTTGCGATTGGACGATGTCAATGACTTCGCGGGTCATGAGCGCGGTGCCGATGCAATGCTGCCAGAAAGCGCGCCAGGCGAAACGCTGGTCGCCGCCGAGCTTTTGAAAATCCTCGATGATCGGCGTGACCATCGCGAGCTGGCGGATTTGGCGGACGCCGAGATAAAAAACCGCTTCCTCAATGTTCTTGATCGGGCGCGAAATGCCGTAGTAAACCGAGTTGACGAGCCGCAGCAGGCGCGAGGTGAGGCTGGGATCGCGCCGGATGATCTCGGCGATCTGCGAGGTGTAGCGCTGGTCGGCGCTCAACAAATCCTTGAGGGCGTTCTCGATGCTGCCGAGCGAAGGCAGGCAGGGGCAACCCTTTAAGCGGTTTTCAATTTGTGACCGGTCCAGTTTTTGTAACTTGGCCGGCGGTGCTGTTAAAACAGAAATCATCTCATCATTTGCATCGTCAAAATCCTGCGGGAGTTAAGCGCGGAAATGCACTTTTTTTGAAATTCACGCCGCGGTTAAGTCCGTGGTGGAAAGTGCCGATAGTTTTGCAGGGTGAACGCGGCCAGAAACCGCACCCGATGAATTCATAAATTCAAACCGGCCCGCGCCGGAAAAGTTCATTTTGCAAAACATACGCCTTAAATCGGAAAAGCGCAGCTGGTCCTCAAGCCGGTGGGCGATTTTATTTTTGCTGGCCGCAGCCTTGAACCTCACGGCGGTGGCGGCGGAAGGGCCGGGTTATTTGCGAACGGTGGGTCCGGTGGGACTGCGATTTTTTCCCATGCCAGTGCCGATGACCAATCAAATTGTTTTGCCGCCACCACCGCCGCCCATCGAGCCGGTGGTCGTTCCCAAAGCGGATACGAACGCAGTGGTTGTGCCGCCGCCGGTCGAACATGAAGCGATCACCAACGAGGCGTCGAGCCTGCCGCCCGCGCTGCCGGAACCGCAACGCTCGGACGATGTGGTCTCGCCGCAGGTGTTCCTCAAATATTTTAACAAGAGCACGAATGGCGTGAGCGGAACCAATGGCAGTTCGGCGACGGTCGCCGCGCCGCTGGATTTCACGCCGCCGAAGGCCGCTGAACCCGCGCCGAGCAAGGCCGCTTACTCGACCGGCCCATGAAGATTTTGAATTCGCATATTTTTTGGCCGATGAAACATTTGTCCCGGATATTTTGTGCGCGCGTATTTTTGTTAGCCGCAGCGATGCTCGTGGCGGCCCCGATTTCGTTGCTAGCGGAAGGCGCGGCGGCGAATGCCACCAACGCGGTTTCGGCGGCTGATTCGACCAAGACGAATTCCACCGCCGCTTTCCTGGCCACGGCTCCGACAAATGACCTCACGGCCGAACCTGCTCCAGCCTTGGGCGCGTTTCCAACTCCGGGGACGATAGTGGCCGTTGCGTCGAACGTGGTGGACCATATAAAGGATTTTCAGACGATGCTCGACCTCGCGCGCGATCAACGCCGCGCGAAGGATTTCACTTCGGCGGAATTGACGCTGGTGACCATTTTGGAAACCAACGCGCCGCCGGAATTGCGCCGGCTCGCCTTGTTTGAAATGGCGCTCGTCGCGCAGGACGAAAATCAACTCGTCAAGGCGCAGCAGGTTTTCGCGCAATACGTCCACACGTATCCCGACGATCCGAGCGTGCCGGAAGTGATGCTGCGACAGGCCTCGCTGTATCGTCAGATGGGCGTGAACACACTCGCGATCTCGAAGTATTACGCGGTCATGTCCAGCGCGCTCAATCTGAAGCTCGACAACATGGATTACTACAAGAAGCTGGTGTTGCAGGCGCAAATCGAAATTGCGGATACGTATTATCTCGAAGGAAAATATGACGAGGCCTCGGACTTTTTCAATCGCATCCTAAAGGCCAATGCGCCCGACCTAAACAAGATACCGATCCAATTTAAATTGATCCGCTGCCTTTCCTACATGACCAACAACACCGAGACGGTTGCGCGTTCGCAGGTGTTTTTGGATCTGCACACGAACTCCACGGACATTCCCGAGGTGCGTTTTATTTTGGCGTCGGCATTGAAAAAGCTGGGGCGCAATCACGAGGCGATGAAGCAGGTGCTGTTGCTGTTGCAATCACAGCAGGAAAATGTGAAGAAGAATCCCGAGACGTGGATTTACTGGCAGCAGCGGGCGGGCAACGAAATTGCGAACCAGCTTTATAAGGAAGGCGATTATTTTAGCGCGCTGCAAATTTATTTGAGCCTGGCGGATTTGAACCAGTCGCCTGCGTGGCAGTTGCCGGTATGGTATCAGGCGGGATTGGTCTATGAGCAGCTTCAGCAATGGCAGAAGGCCACGGAGACTTACACGAAGATTTTGTCGCGCCAAAAGGAATTGACGCCGGAGGTTTCCACGCCCACGCTGGCTTCACTGATGGAAATGTCGAAGTGGCGCAAAGATTATATTGATTGGATGCAGAAGGCGCGCATGTCCAGCCAGGCGTATCAACCGGCGGTTCCCGCGATGCCCGCGGACACCGGCGCTCCGACCGCAACTCCGCCCGCGCCTTCAGCCGCAACCAACCCGTGACGTGAAATGAGCTTGCCGCAGGAAATCGTCGCCGACTTGCAGGCGCGACTCGACCTCTGCCAGGAGTTGCTAGGCGTGATCGAGCGCGAAGCCCAGGCCTTGCGCCGGGCCGATCAGCCGTCGCTGTTCGAGTTTTATCAAATCAGAAAAAACTTGCTTCCCCGCCTCAATCAGTCGCTAGATACATTGCGAAGGCACCGTGCGAACTGGCAACAGTACAGCCAGGACGAACGCGCCCGGCATCCCGAGATAGGCATGTTACTGCGGCAGAACCAGGACCTGACCATGAAGCTCATCGTGCTCGACCGCGAGAACGAGCAAAGCCTCCTGCGTCGCGGAATGGTTCCGGCCCGCGAGTTGCCCTCGGTGAACCGCCAGCGGCCGCATTTCGTCGCTGACTTGTATCGCCGCCAGGGCACGAGCTAGCGCTGATCCATGCCCATTGAAAAAATTATCGTGCTTGAGGACGAACTGATCGTCCGCAAGAACCTCGAACAACTGCTTCGCCAACGCCGCTATGACGTGGCGTCCACCGGCACCATCGCCGGCGCCCACGAATTGATGGCCAAGGATACCTTCGACCTGATCTTCGTGGATGTCCGCCTGCCCGACGGCGAGGGCACAGATCTTTTGCGCGAATTGCAATCGCGTCCGGAGAAGCCGCTGGTGGTGATGGTCACAGGTTTTGGCTCGGTCGAGTCCGCCGTGGAGTGCATGCGCAACGGGGCGTTCGACTACATGCTCAAGCCGTTTTCGAACGACCAGCTCGAGGTCACACTCAAGAAGGCGGATAATTTCAATCAACTTCTCAAGGTCAACGAGTATTTCAACCGCGCCGAAGAGGAAGAGTCTGGTTACGAACTCCTTGGCCAAAGCCCGGTCATGGAAAATTTGCGGCAACTCATCCGCAAGGTTGCACGCACTCAAGCGACGGTGTTGATTGCTGGCGAAAGCGGCACCGGCAAAGAATTGGTCGCAAGAGCACTTTATCGTCAAAGTCCGCGTGCAAATGCCCCTTTTATCAAGTTAAACTGCGCTGCAGTGCCTGAAAACCTTATTGAGAGCGAGTTCTTCGGCCACGAAAAAGGCGCTTTTACAGGTGCGCTGACCAAGCGCGAAGGCCGCTTTGAATTGGCCCATAATGGAACCATTCTCCTCGACGAAATCAGCGAGATTTCTCCGCAAGTTCAGGCCAAGCTGCTGCGCGTCCTTCAGGAACGCGAGTTGGAACGCGTCGGCGGGAATCGTACCATTAAAGTGGATGTCCGCGTCATCGCGACGACTAACCGCAAGCTGGAGGAAAGCGTTGAGCGAAAAGAATTTCGGCAGGATCTTTTCTTCCGCCTGAATGTCGTGCCGATTCAGGTGCCGCCCTTGCGCGACCGCCGTGAAGATGTGCCATTTCTTGCGCAACAATTCATGCAGCGCTTCGCCCGCAAACACGGCGTGCGGGTGCGTGGCTTGACCGATGATTGCCAAGCCGCGCTCAAGGCCCACAACTGGCCCGGCAATGTGCGCGAACTCCAGAATGTCATCGAGCGCGCGGTCATCCTCTGCGGCGACGGCGGCCTGCTTGAAACCGAACACCTCGGCCTGACGGCGGTGGCGGCTTCCGCCGCTGGCAATACTGCTCCGGTTTCTGCGAAACCGAGCAGCGCTGGCGCCACAACCAATACTCCTTCCGCCTCTGTTCCAGTGAGCAGCAGTGCAGCCACTTCCCCGGCAGGCGACTTGGTTAGTCTTGCCGAACTCGAGAAACGCCACATTTTCGCCGCGCTGGAAAAGACGAATCAAAACCGCACACACGCCGCGAAACTACTCGGCATCAGCATCCGCACCTTGCGCAACAAACTCACCGAATACGGCGTCAACGCCAAAGAAGAATCCGGCGGCGAGACTGAGGAATAGTTCGCTACGGTCAGAGCGTACTCGCGAGACGCTCACCTTTCCATTTCAAGTTTAAATCTTCATTCCGCTATACGCCCCCATGCGGCTGGACTCTCGCGGGCGAAAAGGTAATGCTATATTGAAACAACAATATAAAACGCGCACGGGACGCGAGTATCAAAATTTAAATTCATTTGGCGAAAAAATTTCATCGCGTTTTTGGCGGGGCAATCATTCTGTTGCTGTCGTGCGCCATTGCTTCCGCGCAGCCAGCGAATACGAATCGGCCCGTGCGCCGCATCATCGTCAGCGGCGACGGAGTGCAACCCGTCTCGCACACGATTCCGCCATCGTCCATTTCGCCGGATGCCTTCGATAACATGGTGGCTTCGGCGGCGTCGTTCGACATGGATTCGCCTGTGGAAGCGCAGGCGGAATTCGATCCTCCCGTTGCTGTCGCTGGTGGGCACGTGGTCTATCGCCTCACCGTGTCTGCGCTCGACGAGTCATTGACGGTGCCGGACGATTTGCCCGCGCCCGCTGGAATCGCCCTCCACGCGGGTGGACGCGGACAGATTTATCAACCCACGGGCGGGATGAAATTGCGTCCCGAGACGACCGTGATCTATCGCGGCATCGTGACAAACACCGGCACTTTCACCGTGCCCGAATTCGAAGTAACCGCCTACGGCAAACCTGTCAAAGTTCCCGCGACCACCCTGACCGTCACTGCCGTTGGCAATCTGGGCGACGCGGAACCGCCGCATCTGCTTTTGGATTTGCCGGCGGATGATTGTTACGTCGGCCAGCTTTTGAGAGTCGGCGTGATGCTTCCGTTGCAGGCGAATGGCGGCGCGCTCGGTTTTTCGCAACCGCACGTCACTGGCGATTTTATTTTCTCTGAACAATTTTCCACCGGCATGCGGCAGGAAACGCGACAGCGCGATGGAAAAATTTTTCAGGCTTACGTGGAGGACGTGCTCATCACGCCCTTGCGCGCGGGCGATGAGGAGTTGGTCGGCCAGGCGCGCAGTTATGTGATACGCCCGAATCCGGTGCACACGAATATTCAGCAAACGATGAATGTGCTGGTGGATTCCGACCCGGTGACGTTCAACGTGAAACCATTGCCCAAAGAAGGCGTGCTGCCGGGCTTCACTGGCGCGGTGGGAAATTTCCAGGTCGAAAAACCGCGCCTGTCCGCCGCTGAAATTCGCGCCGGTGAACCGGTGACGCTCGATGTCATCATTCGCGGCGATGGCAACCTTGGCCGGCTCACCGCGCTCACGCTGCCGGAGTCGCGCGAATGGCAAACTTTTCCGCCCACGTCCGACGGCGTTCCCGCATCGCTCGCGCAAATGCGCGGCTACGCGAGTTTCAAATATACGCTCATTCCGCTTACCGCCGCCGTCAGCGCCACGCCGCCCATCCCGTTCAGTTATTTCGATCCGCGAAAAAAAACCTACGTTGACCTCACGATTCCTTCCGTGCCGATCAAGGTGGATCCGGGTGCGGCGGCTTCGAGTGCGCCGCTGGAAGCCGTGCAACCGCCCGCGCCTGATCCTGAATTTGACGATTCCAACAATCACGAGAAAGAGCCGGTGCTCAGCGATCTCGCCGCGTCGCCCGGCGCGCGGGCGGGTTCATTGCTGCCGCTGCAACAGCACGCGTGGTTTATCGCGTTGCAATTCATTCCCGCGGGTGCGCTGCTCGGCTTGTGGCTGTGGGATCGCCGCCGCCGATTTTTGGCGCAACATCCTGAAGTGATTCTCAAACGCAAGGCGCGCCGCGGTTTGGCCCGGGAACTTCGCCGCGCCCGCCGCGCCGCCAGCGCGCATGATGCCGCCGGTTTTGTCACCGCCGGCACGGATGCTTTGCGCGAAGCCTGCGCGCCACACATCGCTGCGAATCCCGGCGCGCTGGTTTGCGCGGATGTTTTACAGGAAATGCCCGCCGTGCCGCGCGGTGTCCAGAGCACGGAAATGATCCGGCGTTTTTTCGCGGCGGCGGATGCATTGCGTTTCGGCGGACCGGCGAAAGAAAGTTCCGAACTGCTCGCGTTGCAACCTGACCTTGAACAACTGCTCGAAGAATTGCGAGGCCGCCTGTGAAACGATTTTTGGTTTTAGCGTTCGCCATTTATTTCGCCGGCCAATGTCTCGCGGGCGCAGCCGACGACTTTTTCTCTCAAGGGTCGCGGGAATATGCCGCGGGACATTTCGATTTGGCGGCGGCGAATTTTAACCAGGCCGTTGAAACGTCACCCTCCATCGGTGCGTGGCAAAATCTTGGCAACGCGGAATGGCAATGCGGCGAAACCGGGCTCGCAATCCTCGCGTGGGAACGCACGCAATGGCTCGACCCGCTCGATGCCCGTTCGCGCGACAATCTTCGTTTCGCCCGCAAGATGCGCCTGCTCGAAGCGCCCGAACTTTCGTGGCCGGAAATTTGTTCGTCCTGGCTGCCGGTGGCCGCATGGCCGTGGGTGGCGATGTTCAGCTTTTGGGCCGCCGTCGGAATGGTGCTGCTGCCGGGAATTTTTCGCTGGCGCAAGGCGGGATGGCATCAGGCCATTGCCGCGGCGGGCTTCGCGATTTTTCTGCTCGCCATTCCGGCGATGATTGGTGTCCACACGCGGACGAAAATCGGCGTGGTGTTGGTCCGCGACACTCCCCTGCGGCTGACGCCAACAAGCGACGCGCAAAGCATCGCGCGATTGGCGGCGGGAGAAACCGCGCGGCTGGAACGCGAGCGCGGGCACTATCTTTTTATTCGCACCGCGAATGCGTCCGGCTGGATTGACCAGACGCAATTCGCGTTGATCGCGCGGGAGCGCTGATCAGCCCCGCTTCGGCGCGGGAGGCAACTGCATGCAATTCGGCGCGACTTGCGCAATGTTCGGCGTGACGTTCGCGTTGACATTGCGCACGGCCCAGGAGATGCCGCCGAAAAGCATTTCGTGATACAGCGGGTTCGTCCACACGTCTTCGCGATGGCCCATAGAGGTATAGAATACGCGGCCTTTGCCGTGCATGCGCGCCCAAGTCTCGGGATACGGCGGGCGTTGATACGGGTCGCCCTCCATGCCGGCGGTGTCCTGCAAGAGGATCACGTGCAGGTTGTCCGCGAAATCCTTCAACGAATACCATTCCTCATTCCATGAGAAAGTGGCTCCGACGTCTTTGAAGCCAGGGAAATTGGGATCAATCACACGAATGGTCGAGTGCTGCTGCTTGCCGTGAATGATGAATTCCGCGCCCAGCATACGGATGTAGGGATCGGCTTCCGCGCCGTAATTTTTGTAGCGGCTGGCGCCTTTGACCTTCCACGCATCGGGACCTTCACCGGTGTGAAAGGTGTCGGACGCCGAGTGCGTGCCGATAAAACCTTTGCCGCCGGCGATGGCATCGAGGAACGCCTGTTTGCCGGCGACGGTCATCGGCGGATTTTTGTCCGTGCCCGCTTCAGTGAGCGAACCGGTGGTGTAAAAGAAATACGCGTCGAACTGCGCGAGATAATCCGGCGTGAACAGACTGCCGTCCTTGGAGAACGTGAACTCGACGCCATGTTGCGGGGCTAGGTCGGTCAGGATTTTTTGCGCGAAGCTTGGCTGGCCGTTCACGGACTTGATGACGGAATGCTCAAAGCCAGAAGACTTGCTGAAGAAAAGTATTTTCTTCGTGCGAGACGTGTCGGCGGAGGAGGTGGTGCAACCCGCAAGGCCCAAGCCCATAGCGGCGGCCCCGGTGCGGAGAATCATTTGGCGGCGGTTCATCATAACATTTAGAGACAGGTTGTTAGGTTTAATAACTATAACTCACGTGCTTGAAGACAAACTGAGGCACCACCGCCGCGCCGTCAACCACGAAAGCGCCCCATCAGGATTGATTATGCAGGAACAGAACCGATTAATGTTCGGACTTTTTGCGCCCTTGCCGCATCGCTGACGCGTGATCCAATTTTTGTAGCAACGCCAAGCCTCGTTTGGCATCGCCTCGCGAAGCCCGCAGCAGGAAACGGGTTTCCGTATCGAATTGCGCCAAAGCCATGCTGGCCCATTCGTCAACCAGCTTATTCAAGCTCACTCCATTGCGCTCGGCAAGGCGGCGCAGACGTTCGTGTTTTGCGTCAGGAAGACGGATGGTTATAGTCGCCATAAATGTAGTTGGTGTCTCAATAGATTTTAAATCAGAAATTTCTCCCGCGACTCTCCGCAAACCTGCCAACCTATAATACTTCCGCGCCTGCGCAAATGCCTTTTTCACCTACAAAGCGTCCATTTGCATTTGCCGAACGATGGATTATAGAAATGTGCCTCCCGCCCGACCGTTTCGTGGCAGGAGTTTTGCTCAATCGGACACTATGATTTTGGCATTATTGAGAAAAACGGCCATTTGCCGCTATCTCCATCATTTGCAGGCCACTGGGTCTTAGGTCTTTTGGGAACTTAAATCGTTTTTATCACTCTTATTTGTATGGCTCAAAGCAGCTTTCTGAAGTCCTTTGTGCGCGTGCTGTTCGCGCCGGGGGTGAAGGTTCGCACTTCGCGTTCGTTCGGTTTTCGTAATGCTTTCCTCGCCATCGCTGCTCTCGTGCTTCTGGCCGCGATGACTTCCGAAGCCGCACCGCGCCGTCGTCTTTCCGGCCATGTTCCGCCGGCGGTCGCCAGTGTGGCGGCGGTGGATCGTCTGGATCGCTCCGCCAAGCTTGAGCTTTCCATCGGCCTGCCTTTGCGCAACGAGGCGGAATTCGACGCCTTGCTCGAACAGATTTACGATCCCGCGAGCACGAATTATCACCACTACCTTTCGCCCGCGGATTTCGCCGAACGATTCGGGCCCACGGCCGAGGATTATCAAAAGGTCATTGATTTCGCCCAGGCGCATGGCCTCGCCGTCAGCAAAACTTTTTCCAATCACACGCTGGTGGTCGTTCAGGGCGCGGCCACCAATATTGAAGACGCGTTTCAATTGAACTTGCGCGTTTATCCGCATCCCACGGAGAACCGGCGATTTTTTGCGCCGGACACCGAGCCATCGGTTGACGCGAGTGTTCCGATTTTGGACATTAGCGGATTGGATAATTACGTTTTGCCGCACCCGATGAATTTACAAATCAGTCCCGCCGCTCAAACCGCTAATTTCCAATCGCAGGCTATTCCGCCGCTGACCGGTTCCGGTCCCAACCGTAATTTTATCGGGAACGATTTTCGCGCCGCGTATGCGCCGAATGTTTCGCTGACGGGCGTCGGCCAAACGGTCGCGTTGTTTGAACTGGACGGTTATTTTCCAGTGGACATCACCAATTATAAAAACGAAGCGCACGAGCCGGATGTGCCGGTGCAAAATGTGCTGGTGAATTACGACGGCACGGCTGGCTCGAATAATGTGGAAGTCGCGTTGGACATCGAACTGGCGATTTCGATGGCGCCCGGTTTATCCAAGGTGCTGGTCTATGAAGGCACGACGGGAAATTCCATCCTCACGCAAATGTTTCAGGACAATGCTGCCGCGCAATGCAGCGCGTCCTGGACTTACTCCATCAATGGGACTACCACGAATCTTTTTCGCGAATTCGCCGCCGCCGGAGTTTCGTTTTTCACCGCGTCCGGCGACAGCGGCGAGTATAAAAATACCCCCGCCACGCCGACCGATGTTCCTTTTCTCACGAGTGTTGGCGGCACGACGCTGCAGACCAGTTCCGCCGGCGGCCCGTGGTCGTCGGAGATTGTATGGAACTGGTTCACCACCGGCCAGGGTACCGCCGCAAGCAGCGGTGGTATCAGCACGAGTTACAATTTGCCGACGTGGCAATCGGGTGTCGCCACGACTGCCAACAAAGCCTCGACCACGAAACGAAATATTCCCGATGTCGCCCTGACGGCGGACAATATTTTTGTGAACGTGAATAACGGCAGTTCCGGCACGGTGGGCGGAACGAGTTGTGCGGCCCCGTTGTGGGCGGGATTCGCGGCGTTGATGAACCAGCAAGCCTCGGCGCATGGGCTTACGAATGTAGGTTTCATCAATCCTTCGATCTACGCCATCGCAAAAACTGCGAACTACACGAACGCCTTTCACGACGTCACCACGGGCAATAACACCAATGCCAATAGCTCAACCCGTTTTCCCGCGACGACCGGTTACGATCTTTGCACCGGCCTCGGCTCGCCCAACGGCGCGAACCTCATCGCCGCGCTGGTGCCTGTGCCGATCATCACCACGCAACCGGCAGATGAAGTCACTTCGCCCGGCAGCAATGTCACTTTTTCCGTGCAAGCTGCGGGCACATCACTTTCTTATCAGTGGCAGGAGAATAACAACAACATTGCTGGCGCGAACAGTTCCGCTTACACGATCACCAACGCGCAAGTTTCCGATGAGGGAAATTATTCCGTCATCGTTTCCGATAATTCGTTGGCCGTGACGAGCAGCGTTGCCACGTTGACCATGAGCGCGCCGCCCATTTTTACTTTGCAGCCGCAAGATCAGTCGGTCCCGCAAGGCGCGACCGTCGTGTTCATGGGCATGGCCACGGGCACGCCGGATCCTACGTATCAATGGCAACTCAACGGCGCGGACATTCCGTTCGCGACGGACACGACGCTCACCATCCCGAACGCGCAACTCAGCAACGCGGGCACTTATACGCTCGTCGCGTCGAATTCCGGCGGGGCGACTTTCAGTTCCAACGCCGTTTTGATCGTGCAGGCGCCGCCCGCGATTTCCGCACAACCCGTTTCACGCTCGGTAAATCAAGGTAACAGCGCGCTTTTTTCGGTGACGGCTACGGGCACGCCCACGCTTATTTATCAATGGCAGTTCAACAGCAATAATATTTCTGGCGCGACGAATTTCTTTTACGTCGTCTCCAATGCGCAACTCGGCAACTCCGGCAGCTACGATGTCATCGTCATGAATGATTACGGAACCATCACCAGTTCGGTGGCGACGCTCACTGTGAATGCCCCGCCGATCATCACGTTGCAACCGCAAGGCGAAAGCCTCACCGTCGGCGACACCGCAAATTTCAGCGTCGCGGCCACTGGCACGCCGCAGGTCAACTACCATTGGCTGTTCAACAATGTTGCGCTCTCTGACAGCGCGCGTATCAACGGCTCGCAAACCGCCAATCTCACCATCAACGGAGTGCTCACCAGCGACGCGGGAAATTACCAGGCCGTCGCCGCCAATTCTTTCGGCTTGAGCAATAGTATCGTTGTCTCATTGTCCGTCGTCCCCGCCACCCCGGTCATCACTTGGACAACGCCCGCAGCGATCACTTACGGCTCCGCGCTCACGGTGACGCAATTAAATGTCACCGCTACTCAGCCCGGAACTTTCGCCTATTCGCCCGCGCTCGGAACGGTTCCCGATGCCGGCACGAATCTTCTCTCGGTAATTTTCACGCCGAGCGACGCGGCGGATTACAACAGTGTCACGAGCCACGTCAGCATTATGGTTTTACCGGTGGTGTTGACCGTCACCGCAGCCGATGCTTCCCGCGCTTTCGGCCAGGCGAACCCAGTCTTCACCGCCAATGTTACCGGCGCCGTGAATGGCGATGCCTTCACCACGGCGGCCAGCAGCCTCGCCACCGCGACCAATCTCCCCGGAACCTATCCCATCGTGCCGAGTCTCTCCGGCACGAACAGCCGCGCCGCCAATTATTCCGTCACACTGGTGAACGGCAGCTTGACCATCACGAACGCTTCTCCGCCCACAATCGCGCGCATTGACCCCCATTCCGGCGCAACCAACGGTGGCACGACCGTAATCATCACCGGTACGGGTTTTCAGAACGGCGCCACCATTAATTTCGGCACGCTCGCCGCTGTCTCCGTGACCGTCACCAACGACACCAACATCATCGCCGTCACGCCCGCCGCGCCCCTCGGTGCCGTGGACATCATCCTCACCAACGCCGACGGCCAAACCGCCGTCCTCACGAATGCCTTCACCTATGTCGAACCGCAAACCATAGACATCACGCCCGCGCAAATCACCAGCGAACCCACCAACGCCACCGCCCCGCTCGGCGGCAGCGCGATCTTTTCGCTCACCGCCACGGGCGCGCAACCACTCGTTTATCAATGGTTGCTGAACAATACGAATCTGCCCGCCGCCACCAACGCCACCCTCTCCCTCAGCGACATCCAGCCGTCCGACGCGGGCATGTATCAGGCCATCGTGACCAACGCGTATGGCGCGGCCACCAGCAGTATCGTCACCCTCAGCGTGCTCGGCGCGCCGGTGTCCTTCACCACTCCACCCGGCGGCTTGCAAATTTCCAACGGCCAATTCGTCCTCCAACTTTCCGGCCTCACCGGCCAGGGCCCCGTCATCATTCAAAGTTCCACCAACCTGATTGATTGGACGCCGATCTACACGAACCCGCCCGGCTTCGGCCAGCTTCAATTCACCGACACCAACGCGAGCAATAACACCACCGGTTTTTATCGCGCCGTCACGCAATCTTCGCAATAGAACGAAAAGTAATTCATCATCCTGACGGGTCGCGGGTCTATGACCCGCAGCAACTCAAGATTAAGATTGCCGCGTTAGGCTGATTCGAGAATGGCCTGACCCTATGCGCCTTGCTGCGCGCCACACACCCGCGATCCCTTAGAATCAGTCTTCACATTTTCAAGGCACATTTAAAATTAATTTTCCCCCTATCTTTTTTCCCCGCTTGAGGCAACTTGCGCCTGCAAGTTTAAAACCAAACCATAAGACAACTATGAACCAAAAAAAATTAACGGGTAAAGTCGCCGTCGTCACCGGCGCGTCCAAGGGCATCGGCGCCTCCATCGCGAAACATCTGGCCGCGGAAGGCGCATCCGTCGTCGTCAATTATGCGTCCAGCAAAAGCGGCGCGGACAAAGTCGTCGGCGAAATCACCGCGCAAGGCGGCAAGGCGATTGCCGTGCAGGGCGACGTCGCCAAAAAAGCGGACATTGAGCGTTTATTTGCCGAGACGAAAAAAGCCTACGGCAAAGTGGATGTGCTCGTGAACAACGCCGGCGTTTACGAATTCGGCTCGCTCGAACAAATCACGCCCGAGAATTTTCACAAAATGTTTGACCTGAATGTGCTCGGCCTGTTGCTCACCACCCAGGAAGCGTTGAAATATATTCCCGCCGAGGGCGCCAGCGTCATCAATCTCAGTTCGCTCGTGAGCACTTACACGCCGCCGAACTCGGCGGTTTACTCCGCCACCAAGGGCGCGGTGGATTCCATCACCGGCGTGCTCGCGAAGGAATTGGGCGCGCGCAAAATCCGCGTCAACGCCATCCGTCCGGGCATGGTGGAAACCGAAGGCACGCACACGGGCGGCTTCACCAGCGGCGATTTCCGCAAGCAGTTGGAATCGCAAACCCCGCTCGGCCGCATCGGCGCACCTCAGGACATCGCCACAGCCGTGGTATTTTTGGCGTCGCCAGATTCGTCATGGATCACCGGCGAAACCTTGCTCATCGCCGGCGGATTGCGCTAAGCCGAGCGCGGGAAATTCTCGATTATTTCGGTCCTTCCTCCCTGCCGGGGGAAGGATCGAAACGAAAGTTTTCTAGGGCCATTGTTCTTCCCTCCAGAAACCCACGCTTCTACCTGATTCCCGCCGTGGAAGCCACTGGGGGGCGGACAATACATTGTTCTTCCCTCCAAAAACCCACGCTTCTACCTGCGTTATAAATCGTCCAAGCGTTCATCGTCCACAAGCTCCGTAGGAGCGCCATGTTTATAACCACGGTCCCCAAACCAACCAAGCTCCGTAGGAGCGGCACGACCACGACTCGATAAGCTCACCCATTAACCTCCATCAAACCTTTTTGAAGACATATCGTTCATCACAAGGAACCTCAATTTAGAGCGGCAACTTTATCACTCCAAAAAAATTGTGCTTTCTCCCTGCATTATGAATCGCGCGAGCGTTCCTCTTCCATAAGCTCCGTAGGAGCGCCATGTTTATAACCACGGCCCCAAACCAACCAAGCTCCGTAGGAGCGGCACGACCATGACTTGATAAACTCATCCCTTAACTTCCATCAAACCTCTTTGAACACATATCGTTCATCACAAGGAACCTCAATTTAGAGCGGCGACTTTATCACTCCAAAAAAATTGTGCTTTCCACCTGCACCGATGATCGTCCAAGCGTTCCTCTTCCACAAGCTCCGTAGGAGCGCCATGTTTATAACCGCGGTCCCCAACCAACCAAGCTCCGTAGGAGCGGCACGACCACGACTCGATAAGCTCACCCCTTAACCTCCATCAAACCTCTTTGAAGACATATCGCTCATCAAAAGGAACCTCAAATTTGTTCAAGAGATTCAAATATTCCTCCCGAAACGATTTTTTGGAATGATGCGCTTCCTGATTCTGAATATATCGGATCACCTCCGTTAATTGAGAATGCGAATACGAAAATGCGCCGAACCCTTCCTGCCAGGAAAATTTGCCCGGCATCCATTTTTGCCGGTTGATGTGGTTGGTTGACCCCGTTTTGATATCGCCCGCCAAATCGGACAGAGCGATGTTCGGTTTAAGGCCGATCAAAACATGCGTGTGATCGGGCATGCAAGAGATGGCCAAAAGCTTTTGACCCTGCCGGGTAATGACACCCGAAATGTATTTTTGCAGCTCTTCTTTATGTTCGCCGCGGATAAGACATTGCCGCGCTTCTATCACAAAGACGATTTGGACATAAATTTGAGTGTAAGTATTGGCCATCGGTTTGTGCCGCTCCTGCGAAGTTTGGTTAATTTAAGGCTGTTATGATCGCGTTAAGCAGTTTAATTTCCCGCGCCTTCTCCATCGTCCACAAGCTCCGTAGGAGCGCCATGTTTATAACCACGGTTCCAAATTTACAACGGCCAAAGCACCAAACCTATAGCGGACGCCACGCCACCAATCAGACAAAGCCCTATAAGAACAAACAGCACCTTCGCCGGAGTTTTTTGATCAATCGCCAAGGCCACCATCGCCTCCCCGATCCTTTGGGTGCCGTGTTTGGCATTGGCCGCAGCGAGATAGGAAACCGGCAGTAATGCCGCCAGGCCGGCTCCGATTCCCAGGCCTCGCCAATCATGGTCACCCATCCAGCCCAAGGCGTACAAGAAATATCCGACCAAAAATCCGGCCAGTGAAAGCGTTTTCGCCACCCGAAGCGCGTTTTTATTCTCCTCCAGCAGTTGCTTCTTTCTCTTTTTACCAACCTTCTTGGGTATCGAGGGAGCCCAGCGTTTGACTTGCCATCGGAAAATCAGCGAGGCGACCATTGCAGAAAAAATTGCGCCGATCGGCCCACAACCGATTGATCGTAATTGTTCAGCGGTCATTTTAACTTATGCGCAAGGTTATATCGCATTTCCTGGAACGTGTGACAGTAAACTGAATCAATCCTTAACCGCGGGCCTGCACCCTAGGTTCTAACAGGAAATTCTGCCATTTCAAAACGGTTAAAAATACTCACGGCTTTTTTTCTTTCCGGTTTTTATCGAGAATGCCGATGAGGATCAGCAGAAACGCGGTGAGCCGGATCAGGTAAACCTGCGCCGGTAATTCCGAAGAGTTGAGTTCCAGCACGATCCGCTCAAGGCCAATCAGGAAAAACGCCGCCGCAAAAAACCCGAACAAACGGTCGTTCGTCGTTTTTTTGAAGCGCAGAAAAAACAGCGCGATCGCCCACGCCGCGATCACGATCGCGCCGGACAAAAAGGAATTGATGAGCAGCGGGTCTTTCATCACGAACGCTCCCGAATCAGCCCGAACAGCAGCATAAGTAATCCGGCGAGCGTGAGGCCGCCGCGCGGCACGGAGAGGTCCACATTGGGCAGCAGGACCAAATCAACAAACAGAAGGATGTTCGTCGCGGTCAAACAGACGAAACAGCACGTGCTCCAGAACAGCAACGGCGTGTGCGTGGCGCGAAATCCCCGGAACAGCAACACGGCGCAGAGCATCCCCGTCAGCGCGCAAAGAATGTAAACCGTTTCTGCCATCATGGCTTTTCCCTTCTGATTCGAAACGCATCGGCAAAATTTCTGACCGTGTCGAGCGGCTTTTGGTAAATCATTTCCACGATCGCCACCCGGCGCTCGCGATAGGTCTTCACCAGTTCGTCCACCAGCACGGCCTGCCCGGCATTTCCCGGCGCGAACCGGAGTTTTCCTTCGACGCTGGCGGACAAAAATTGTTCACGCGTGAAATATTGCAGTTGCGTGGCCACAGATTCCGGGCTGCTCTGGATGGCCTTCAAAACGTCGCTCTCGCTCCACGCGCGGTCCGGATTTTCCGCAAGCAGGCATAGGATTTCCAACTGCTCGACCGACTGGATGTAACGAGCAATGAACGCCTGCAATTCTACCGATATGGGCTTGCTGGACACTGAAATGGACCGGCTTTCTTTTATTAATTGCGGCCGCCGCAGGCGGGCGAACATTTTCGCCGCGAATGGATGCGGACAATCGCGTGGAAATTCTAGCAACAAAACGGCGAAGCGAAAAATTATTTTTTGCGGCGGCTAGGTTCCCGCCGCGTCGCGATTCTCCTGGATGGCGTGGAGCATGACTTCCGTGGAGCTTTTCAACTGCAACTTCTCCTTGATGTGCGCGCGGAACGAATTGATCGTGGCGATGGTGAGATTCAGTTCCTCCGCGATTTGCCGCGTGCCCTTCCCCTGGCCCATCATGCGAAACACTTCCAATTCGCGGTCGCTTAATTTGTGCAAGGCCGATGAAGGTTCGTCGCGTTTGCCGCGGGTGAATTTCGCGAGCATGGAAGTGGACATGCGCGGGCTCACGTAAATATCGCCGTTCAAAACGGTGGCAATCGCCGTTTCAACTGTGCGGCCCGGTTCATGTTTCATCACGTAACCCATCGCGCCCGCCCGCAACGCGCGCTCCGCGTAGAGCGATTCGTCGTGCATCGAGACGACCAGCACCGGCAAATCTTCGTATTGGTCGCGGATGCTTTTGATGAGGTCAATGCCGCTGGTTCCCGCGAGCGAAATGTCCACCAGCACGAGGTCGGGCTTCAATTCGGGAATCGCCTGGAGCGCCTGTGCGGCGTCCGCCGCCTGGCCGCAAACCACCGTCTCGGGATTGTCGTCAATCATCTGCTGCAATCCCTGGCGGAACAACGGATGATCGTCCACGATGAGGATTCGGCTTTTTTCAGCGGGGCTTTTACTCATAATTTTCCCGGGCAGACGCGCCGGTGTCCCTCGTGCCGTTCATTGCACGCGGCGCTTTTTTGCGTCCATTTTCCGCCGCCGACTCGCGGGAAATCGTTTGAAAAAGACATACGATATGGGTGCCGGAACCGGGGCGGCTCTGCAAGTTCAAAGTCGCGCCGATCACCCGCGCGCGATAGTGCATGATGCGCACGCCCATGCCGGTTTGCGCCACGGATTCCGGCGTGAAACCACAGCCGTCATCTTTTACTTCGAGCGCGTAACGACCATCAGCCGGGCCCAAATAAATCGTGATGTTCTCCGCCCGGGAATGTTTCGCCGCGTTCGCCACCGCTTCGAGCGCGATGTAATATAGGTGCAGCGCGATTTCATTTTCAACGATCGCCGCCGGTTCGCCCGCGATGAAACGGCAGTTGACCTTGAACAATTCGGCGGAGTTCGTCGCGAGTTCCTCCAATGCCGACGCGAGCCCGTTCTCCTCCAGCCGCACCGGAAATAATCCGCGTGCGACGCCGCGGGTCTGGCTGATCGCGGTGTTGATGAGCGTGCTGATGCCTTCGGCCTGCGCAAATTCGGGATTGCCTTTTTGCTGCAAACGATTCGCCAGCGTGTGGCTCATGAACGCGATGCCCGCAAGCTGCTGGCAAACGCCGTCGTGAAGGTCGTGCCCGATGCGCCGCTGTTCGCGATTGCTGATTTCGAGAATTTCGCGCTCAAGACGTTTGCGTTCCGTGATGTCGCGCGCGATGCCCTCAACTTCAACGAACTGCCCGTCCGACTCAATCAATCGCGTGCTGATTTCCAATTTTACGCGCTGTTCCGGCGCCACTACAAAATCCCATTCCGCCGTCGGTGGCGCAGTCCCTGTGAGCACCTGGTCGAGCCAGTTTTGCGCAGCCGCCTGTTCCTCGGGGACGATCAGGTTCACGATCTTGCGCCCGAGAATGTCCGTGCGTTTGCGTTGCAACAGGCGTTCGCCGGTCTGGTTCACGGTCGTGATGCGCCCGTTGAGATCGAGCGTGTAAACCATGTCGTTCGCGTTTTCAAAAAGATTGATGTAACGCTCTTCGAGCGCGGCTTCGTCCTCCAATTTTTGCCGGATGAGTTGCGTTTGCCGGCTCACCTGCCGCCGCAAAAGCGCCACCCACGCCAGCGCAAATGCAAATGCCAGCATCATGCCGCCGACCAGCATGAAGGTGTGCCGCGAAGTCCACCACGGCGGCGTTTCGAGCAACTCAATGTCCGCGGGCTGGCGCAGCAACAACCGAAATGTCGCGGGCTCGTGCCGTTCGCCGCCCTGGATGGAACACACGCCCGTGAGCCGCACGAGGCTGCCGGATGGCAGCGCGGGCACGTCTTGTTTGCGATTCTGCGTTTCCAGATGCGCGGTGAAAATGATCGGGCCGTCCTGCAACACGAGTTGCGGATTCGCCGAGCGCGGTACGCTTTGCAGCAATCGCGCTTTGATTTCGACGACCAGGTTGTCGTTCGTTCCCTGCAACAGGATTTGTTCAGCCGACATTTTTCGCGCGGCGGGCAGCGGGCCGGTGCCGGTTTTGCGAAACGAAGCTTCTTCGAGGTACGGCGAGAAATCGCCAATGACGGGAAAGCCAAGCACGTCCACGATGTCGCCAACCTGCACGCCGCTCGCCTGCCGCGTGAGCACGCGGATGCCGCCCGACGCGTCCTCGACAATAAAACCCTGCGCGGGAATTTGCAGCGTCACCACGCCGCGAACTTTCACCCGGCGGCCCGCGAGCCGGTCGGGATCGAACGTCGCCACGGCATCAATCGGCGTGGTCGTGATTGAAAAAGGATCGGCGGAAGGCGGCTCGATGATTTTGACTTGAGCCAGGCTCGGCGCGTGCAGGGTGATGCCGCTGAGTTGCCGCCGCACGTTCAATTCGGAAGCGCACGCGCCGGTCACACTGACGAGGGCATCAATCAGATTCGTCGGCACGGTGGCGTTATCAAAATTTGGGATGACCACCTTGAACCGGCCTTGCGGCGTCATGAGGCTGAGGCTCAAGTGTCCCCACTGCTGGTCGGCGCGGCGCACCACGCCTTCCATCTCCACCCAATGCGCGTCGAGCCGGCCGTTCGCCAAATCTTCCAGGTCCACTTTTGCGGGCGTGGGAAAATTGGTTTCGCCCAGCACGGTGATGGACGAGCCTAAAATTTCCGGCGCGAACCCGCCCGAACTTGTGTGCCCCGTCAGTTCGACATATTCGCCCGAGTGAACATCCGATTGATTCAAGTCCACGTACACCGCGCCGCCTTTGTCCTGAACAAATGCGTTGCGCCAATCGGCATCGGCGTAGGTGAGCACCCCGCGCAAACGCACGGGAATATGTTCGGCGGATTGTTCGCGGCGCAGTTTCAAAATATCGGAAACCTGCGTGAGCAGCGCCGGACGATTGGTCGAATGCGCCGTGCCATCGGCAATCGCCAGCGAATCATTTTGCGGCGGCGGTTGCGCGACTTCGAAATACGCGTTGTTCAAAAAAACTTCCGTCGGCGAAACTTGCAGGAAACCCCAAACATCCACGCGCTCGTCCGGCTGGATTTGCGTGAGTTGAATGACCTGCGCGCGAATGACGCCGGTCGGGTCTTTGACCACGACGGATTTGCCGGGCTGATACGAGACGACGAGGCCGTTGATGTGAACGGGATCATTCGTCCACGGGCCGAGTTCGAGATTGAGCAGGCTGCCGATGGACGCGACCGGCACCGGCGCGCGGTTCGGCGTGGACGTTTCGAGCACGTAAATCTCATTCATGCTCGGCGCAAAAACCGAGGCCGATTCCAGATGCCCGTCCACGGTCTTGCTGGCATTGATGCCGCGCGCGCGAATTTTATTTCCCACGAAACGCTTCAAATCATTGGCGGCGGGAACCGCGCCCAGGACATACACGAGACAATTTTGCGTCCCCGCTTGCAGCAGCAACGCGAGGCGTCCACTCGTATTTTCCGCCGACAACACCCGCCCGGTGATCTCCACCCATTCGCACCAGTAAGTGCCGAGTTCGGAAAGTTCGAGTTTTTGCGCGGGAGGAATCGTGCCGGGCCCGAGCACGGAAAGGCGGGCGTTGGTCAAGGAATTGTTCGTGGCGGTCGTGGCGAAAATTTCGACGAGCTGGCCGAGTTGCGGCTGCGTTTGAAAATCGTGCGAGTTGAAATAAGCCGTCTCATGGCCGTCATAGACATAAAGCTGATTCCAGCCGGAATCGTAACACAACACCACGCCGGTGAGATGGACGGGATGGCCCAGGGCGGACTGCTCCGGCGTGAGATTTTTGAGTTGATGAAGGGTGATGATTTCATCCGCCGGCGCGGCGTGCAGCCCCGCAGCGATCATCGCGTAAAACATTCCCGCGAGGAGAGCGGAGAGCCACAGGCGATTGCGATGATGACGGCGTCCGGACATGGGCGAGCTTGCTTTCGCATATACTACTATGCCGCGCCCGATGAGCAAGCGCCGTGTGCGCCTCCGAACGGACCGCGGGTCTGCGACCCGCGCAAGGTACATAAGGTCAGGCCGTTCTCGAATCAGCCTTGTGCGGCAATCTAGCTCGTGAGTTGCAGCGGGTCACAGACCCGCGGTCCGAACCGAAGTATTTCCATTGTTGCCAAAGCCAATGGAATTAAGCTATTAACGGGGACGCATGACGACGGTTGCTGAACAACTTCACCTGGCCCGCGAAGCCCAGAAACTCTCGGTCAACGATGTGGCCGAGGTGACGAAAATCCGCACCGACCACATTCGCGCTCTCGAAGAGGGAAATTTCAACGTCTTTTCCGCGCCGGTTTACATCCGCGGTTTCGTGCGCACTTACGCGACGCTCCTCAAGCTCGACGTCACGCGCATCATGGCCAATCTCGACGGCGAACTCGGCAAGACGGAAAAATTCCGTGAGCCGCCGCCCCTCAGCGATCAGAAACGCGGCGTCCTGGATTTTCTCACGCTGCAACTTTCCAAGGTGAACTGGCGCGTGGCCTCGGTGGTGCTGGTCGCCGCCGGAATAGTTTTGGCCATCAGCATGTTCGTGTGGATTTCGCGGCATCGCCACACGGCCGACCCGCTGGCGAATTTGCCGACCGGAATTTATCAACCAACCACGTCGGGTGAGATGGCCCCATTGCCAACGGTTGCGCCGAAGCATTAACCGCGCAGGCGCGGAGAGGGCAGCGAACTTACAAATCCTGCAAATATAATTGCCGATTGCGCCAAAGATAGAGCGCGCCGGAAAAGAGAGTCAGCCCCACAGCCACCCACACGGACAATGGCATGAACCACTCGATCCACGGGTGTCCCGCGATGTCGAAACCGAAGATGATCCGCCCGGGCGCGCCGAGTTGCTGGTAACTGTGATAGACGAGGATGGCGATGACCGCCACGATTTGCGAAATGGTTTTGTGCTTCCCATAGCCTTCGGCGGCGAGCACGAGATTGCGCGACGCAGCGAGCAGGCGCAAACCCGTGATGGCCAGTTCGCGCGCGACGATGATCACGACCATCCACGCCGCCATCCAGCGCAAATCCACGAACGCGATGAACACCGAGCAGACCAGGATTTTGTCCGCAAGCGGGTCCATGAGGATGCCGAAATTGGTGATGAGATTGTCGCGGCGGGCGATCTTGCCGTCGAAATAATCGGTGAGACTGGCCGCGCTGAACACCAAGAGCGCCACCGTTTCAAAAAAACGAAATTGCGAAAACATCACCACCAACAGGACCACCGTGAGCGCGAATCGCGAGACGGTCAATCTATTGGGCACGTTCATAAGGGCGTCGGAACATGGGACAAATTAAGACGCAACCGGTGTCCGCGGTCAATGTTTCGTGCAAGAGCAATGCCGCCCGTGAAGCGTTTCAAATCGGTTCGGCGATCAGGTCGTAGTCCGTATGGCCGATGATTTTCACGCGGGCAAATTCGCCGAGCGGAAGTTTTCCGCGAATGTAAATGCGGCCGTCAATGTCCGGGGCATCGGCCTCGCCGCGTGCCACCAAATATTTGCCCGTGGCCGCCAGTTGATCTTTGCGATGTTCGCGGCTGCGCAAAAGTCCGTGTTCCCATGAGCTGACGTCGGCCTTGCGCAGGTCTTTCGCGCTGGCTTCGGATTCAACCAGCACTTTCAATTCGCGTCCCACTTGCGCTTCAGAAATATGGCGCGCGATTTTATTTTGCAACGCCATCGCCTGATCGCGGCGTTGTTTTTTCACCGAGTCCGGAATTTGCCCGGCCATTTTGCCGGCGCGCGTGCCTTCCTCCTGCGAGTAAGTGAAGATGCCAAGCCGCTCGAATTTTGTGTCGCGGATGAAATCCAGGAGGCTTTGAAAATAGGCATCGGTCTCGCCGGGAAAACCCACGATGAACGTGGTGCGCAAGGCGATGCCCGGCACGCCGGCGCGGATTTTCGCGATCAGATCCACGATGTATTGCTGCGAAGTTTCGCGGCGCATGCGTTCAAGCATGTTTTCGTGAATGTGTTGCAAGGGCATGTCCACATAGCGCGCCACTTTGGGGCTCTCGGCGATGGCCCGGATCAAGTCATCGGTCCAATGCGCGGGATGCGTGTAAAGCAGGCGAATCCAAAAATCACCAGGCAACGTGTTGAGTTCGCGGATGAGGCTGGCGAGCGTGGCGGCATCTGCGGGCAATGATTTTGCGGCGGTCGTGAATTTTTCCGGCGACGCAATATTGCGGCTGTGGTTCTCGCGCAGGTCGAGGCCGTAGTAAGTCGAGTCCTGCGAGATGAGATTGATTTCCTTGACGCCATCGGCGATGAGCTGGCGCGCTTCCTGAACGATGTCGCCGGGTTGGCGGCTGCGATGGCTGCCGCGCATGCGCGGGATGATGCAAAAGCTGCACGGATGATTGCAACCCTCGGCAATCTTCACGTAAGCAAAATGCCGCGGCGTAAGACGAAAACGCGGTGTGGCAAAATCGGGAATGTAAACAGGGCGGGCGTTGACGTTGAGCAACGGCTCGGCGGGCGCGGGCGCGATGACGGTTTTCGTGCGGCCAAATTTTTCCGTGCCGCGAAGATTTTCTTCATCCTCGTGCGTGGAGTTTGCGCGGGCTTTGTCCATCTCGGCGAAACGATTGACGATGGAAGATTTTTTCGCGCCGGGAGTTTTTGCGGCGGAACCGGGCGGAGTTTTTTTCAGGCGTTGCGCGCGATGATCCATCGCCTGCTGCACGATCTCCGTGACCTGCGCGACTTGATCAATGCCCATGAAGGCATCCACCTCGGGCAAAAGCTTGGGCAGTTCCTCGCGAAAACGCTGCGGCAAACAGCCGGAGACGATGAGCCCCTGGCCGCGATTCTGGGCATCGCGCAACTCGGCGGATTGAAGAATGGTGTCCACGCTTTCCTCCTGCGCTGAATCAATGAAGGAACAGGTGTTGACGATGACGACGTCGGCGTGGGCGGCATCGTTGGTGATCTCGACGCCGCCTTTCATCAACGAGCCGAGCATGATTTCGGCGTCCACAAGATTTTTGGCGCAGCCGAGAGAAATCAGGCCGACCCGAACGGGGCGTTTGGTAGTATCACTGCTTTTCATTCAGAACGAATAATCTAAGCAGAATACAGTCGCGGTGCAACCTTGGAGGCGTTTGTTCAAGAAGGCGATTCCTGCGCTAATGTATCAAATCATCCGCCCGTAACTTTCGGAGAATCCGTCAGGACTTTCTTCAGGGTTTTGAGAAGGGTTTCCGCGGTATAAGGTTTGGGGACAAAATGTTGCACGCCCGCGCCGACCGCCTCGGCTGCGCCACCGCTGGCTGACAAACCGCTGGAACCGATGATCCGCACCAAAGGATTAATGGAGCGCAACGCAATGATCATCGCCGGACCGTCCATGATGGGCATGGCCATGTCGGTTAGGACAACTGCTATGTCCGCCCGATGTTGCGCGTAAAGTGCTACCCCCTCCGCCCCATTCACGGCTTCCAGCACACGATAACCAAACCGCACCAGCGTGCCGTGCGCGACTTGCCGGATGGCCGCCTCATCATCCACCACGAGAATCAATTCATTATTGCCGCGCGGCAATCGCGTTTGCTCAATGGCGACTTGCTCTCTGGAGACTTCCGACGAATCCGCCGGAAGATAGACTTTGAATTTCGTGCCCTGGCCTATTTCGCTGTAAAGATTGATGATGCCATTGTGGCTTTTGACAATCGCCAGCGTCGTGGAAAGTCCGAGCCCGGTTCCATGCCCAATATCCTTGGTGGTGAAGAACGGCTCGAAAACCCGGTCGCGAATTTCACGTGGAATTCCCGTGCCGGTATCCGCGACTTTCACCATCACGTAAGGCCCGGGTTGCGAGTCGGGGTTCATCGCGGCGTACGTTTCATCGAGCACGACATTTTCGAGGGTGATGCTCAGGTGGCCGCCGTTGGGCATGGCATCGCGGGCATTGACGCAAAGATTGAGAAAGACCTGATGCATTTGCGTGGGATCGCCAGTGACCATCCACAGTTTTTCGGCGGACTTGAAACGAATATCTATGGACTTGGGAAACGTGTCCTCCATGACCTTGATCAGGTCGCGAATCAGATGTTCGAGATTGACCGGGATGCGCTGGCCTTTCACGCCCCGGGCAAAGGAAAGCACCTGCTTGACCAAATCGGCGCCGCGGTGGGCGCTTTTTTCCAGCGTGGCGAGCAAATTGATGTCCTCGGGAGTTTGCGCGAGATCTTTCAATACCGCCACGGACATCAGAATCGGCGCGAGCACATTGTTCAAATCATGCGCAATGCCTCCGGCCAGCGTGCCGATGCTTTCCATGCGTTGCGCGCGGAGAAATTGCTGCTCCAATTTTTTACGCTCGGTGAGATCAATGACGAAGCAGACGCCTTCGTTGAGATCATCTTCAAACGAGGCCGCGCCGATCAAGACCGGCACGCGCGTGCCGTCTTTTCGGAAATATTCCTTTTCGTAAGGCGTGCAGGCTCCCTTGGTGATCATTTCTTTGACGCCGCGCCGGTCCACTTCGTCATATTCCGGCGGCGTCAACGTGGCCCAATTAATGCGCCCGGCTTCCAGGTCTTCGCGGGTGTAGCCAAGCAGGTTCAGCAGCGCATCATTGGCGCCGCTGATTTGCCCCTGGTTGTTGGCGAACATGACACCCTGCGCATTGGACTCCACCAACCGCCGGAAACGCGCCTCAGTGCGTTTTCTTTCGGTGATGTCGCGGATCATGGCCAGCACATTTCCATCGGGCATAAGGGCGGCGATCACTTCCGTCGGGAAAATGCTGCCGTCCTTCCGGCGAAAATTCCACTCGCGATGATACATTGACTTTGCCTTGATGATGTTCAGCGCGGGTTGGATATGGGGGACCTCCGCCTCGCTGACGATGTCCCGCGCCTGCAACCCGATTAATTGTTCAGGGGTATAGCCGAGCATGCTGCACATGCTCGCATTGGCGTCGAGATAAATGCCTTCCGCATTGGCGATGAGGATGCCGTCGGGTGCATATTCAAACAGCGCGCGATAACGCTCCTCACTTGCTTTCCGCGCCTCATCCGCCTTTTTTCGCGCCGTGATGTCGGAACTGTACACGCGTAACCGGCCTGTTTCGGGCACGCGAGTGATATGCTGGCTGAAGAAAAATTCTCCCACCGCCACTTCACGATAGGTGGACTGAAGTTTGTGATCCCGCGCCGTCCGGTAATCTTCCAGCAGGCTCTTCGTTAGCGGATGCAACACTCCATTGGCCAGATTCTCCGGCGCCAGCCGGATCGCGGCGTCATTGGCATAATGAATGATGCCGGTGGCAAGGTCCAACTCCAGGATTGGATTGGGATTCTGTTCGGGAAACGAGGCCAGCCACACCGCATGCTCACGGGCGCGCTTGCTCTCCGAGATGTCGCGCGCCACTTTGGAGACACCAATGATCTTCCCCGACGCATCTTTGATTGGCGAAGCAGTCACCGAAACATGGATGCGGCGTCCATCTTTGGTTTGCCGCTCGGTTTCGAAATGTTCGACACTTTCACCGGCGCGGATTTTCCCCAAAATCAGATCTTCTTCGTCACGGCGTTCCGTTGGGATCAATTGCATGATGGAGGCGCCGACCATTTCTTCAGCCGTGTAGCCAAACACTTTTTCCGCGCCATGATTCCAGGTGGTGACCACGCTCTGAAGATCCTTGCTGATGATGGCGTCATCCGAAAACTTGACGATGGCCGCAAGCCGCGAGGCCGCGATCTCCGCCTGCTTGCGCAACGTGATATTTTCGTGGGTCACCACCGCGCAAGCGGCGCCCTCGTCATAAAAACGCGTGACGCGCCCGACAAACCAGCGAATTTCCATGGGCGAATGGCAGGGATATTCCATCGAGAATTCATCGCGCTCATCGCTCAGTACCGCGCGGATGCCCGCCGCGAAATTGGCGGCATCCTGCGCGTCCGGGCCCGTCGCCCGATCACACACAGCCAGATAATTGTCACCAATCTCCGCACTTTGGGGCGAGGGGCGGTTCGCCGCCGCAAAGGCTCGCCAGGCTTCATTCGAGGCGAGGATGATTCCTTTTTTGTCTAAGACACAGAGATGTGCGGACAAGGCGTCAATCGTGGATTGCGCGAACCGGCCTGCCGCCATCAGCCGCTGCTCTGTGCGCTTGCGTTCCGTAATGTCCGTCAAGGCCACCACCACCGAAGCCACGCCGCCGTTTTCCATCATCGGTTCGTAACGGATATCGTAGTAGTGTTCTGTCTTCCCGAGTGCCAGGTGCCCCTCGTAAGCAACCCGGCTCCCGGCGAACGCTTTGTCCAGGCGCGGGGAAATCTGTTCTTCGTACATCGCGGGCAATACCTCCCGCACGAGTTTTCCAACAATGTCCGGCGACGGCAATTGCAGCAACTCAGCATATGCTTTGTTGGCATACACGTAACGCCGTTCGCGGTTGACAACTACCACCCCCACCCGCGCATTATCTGTGACGATCCGCAGCCGTTCTTCCGACGCTGCAAGCTCGCGCCGCAGCCGGACCGTTTCCAAATACGCCACGGTCTGCCGGCCAAGCCTCCGCAACGCGTCCTCCTGAGCGGCTGTGATGTCATGCGGTTTGACATCCATCACGCACAACACACCAAAGGCATGGCCTTCCGGCGTGATCAACGGCACGCCGGCATAAAAGCCGATCTTGTGAGACCTTATAATCGCATCCTTTGCGTAAAGCTGGTCCTTCGCCACAGCCGGGATGACGACCAAATTAGGCCGTCCAAGGGTATTTTGAATCAAAGCTATGTTCGGTATTGATTCGGGAGCGGTAAAACCAATATTTGCCACGACCTGAGAATGGCTCTCCCCTATTAAGACTATAAGTGACATCGCAGATTCGCAGATGTGCGCCGTCGAAACTGCTAATTCGTCTAAATTTGGATCAGGCAGCATCTTCGGTAAAAAAGAGTGCCAAAGCAAGTCCAACTGCTGATTGTCACTACCTGCTGCGAGCCGGGGCATGAAAAAACCCTATAGCCTAAAAATCTGAAAAATTCGAGAAAATTCGCATTTTGCGATCATTATCTATGATAAGCCCACAAAGACAAAGACTTAGCCAAGTATAAACTGGTATAAGTGGACATAAGCATTGTCAGGGAATTGTTACAGAAAGAGTAAAGGTATTTTTTGGAGTTAGACCATTAGTTATACTTAGTAAGTCGGTTCTTGCCATTTGAACAATCAAATTGGCTTCTTTTAAACGGTGCTAGTTTTTTGATTGAAAGCAGGGCTGCGCCTTTTTTCAGTCCGTAAAATCAGGGATCATCCAACTTTAAAACCTTCACTTATAGTAAATGGGCGCCATTAAAGGGGAGCAGGCGCAAATCAGATGGATTGACATTTTATAAACTTCGCGCACCATCACGCCGTGAAACCCATCCCAACTTTATACTCAATCTCTTTGGCAATTTTTTGCGCGTTGTTCCTCACATCGGCGAAGGCTGATGATATCAAGCTTGAATCTGGCAATCTTGGCTTCCTCAAAGGCCAGACCACCATCTGCGTGAAATACGCTTACGACGGAATGAAGGTGGACAATAAGACCGAGGAGGAGTTTATCAATTTCCAGGTTGGCGAGCAGAATAAAGGCGGGGCTGGAAAAGGTGAGGACTGGCTAAGTCACTGGAAAAACGACCGCGCCGGCCGTTATCAACCACTTTTCGAGGAGCGGATCAATAAGGTGCTGCACAAACGCTCGGTTGAGGTCAGTCCCAAGGCAACCGACGCCAAATACACCCTCATTATGAAAGTTGTAGCGGTCCACCCCGGTTGGGCTGGTTGGGGTTTGATTCACGATGGTTCCAGAATAGACGAAACGGCCACCTTCGTGGAAACCGCCCAGCCTGAGCATGTATTGGCCGTCATTAGCCTGAAAAAAGTTGATGGCAATGGTTATGACTACAATGTGTTTGGAAGGGTGTCAGACGCTTTCGGTAATTGCGGCAAACAACTCGGCCACTTCCTTTTAGATAAAAAGGCCTTCAAAAATTAGCCACTAAAATCACCTGTCGGTCTTTTGGGAACAAACGCTGATAGGTTGATTCAGCCATAGGCAGGAAATGGGATGTCACCGGGCAGCTTCAGACTCCTAACTGAGTCAACGCAGGCGATCCTTTCTCGTCGCGACAGCCACTTCCATTTTTTTCGCTGCCTGCTGGAGCCAAGAATTTTATCGAGTGATTTTGTCGCCGTGAGGATGGGGCGAGTGGCCAGTTTGATGAAATCAGGTATGACCGTTTAAAATTTATTCCAAGGATGCTTTTATCCTCACTTCGGGCTCGGGTACGACGATGAGGTTGCGGGCTTTGTTCAGGGATTGAAAATTATCGAGGGTTGCGCGGATTGCTCGTTTCCTGTGGAAGAGGTTGTGACTGTGGCTGATTTCATGCGGGTCGTTTTACGGTCGGCCATGAAGCGGAAATCCACGACTGCCTCCCATAGAATGTTTTGCTGGAAAAAACCGACGGTTTGGCATACACAAATACAACTTTTGCGAATTTAATATATTGATTTATAGCTAATTATGATTAAAGTTAATCAACAGAAATATCGACGGAAATGAGCGGGGAATTTTACACTCAAATTGCTGCAATGGAGCCCTTGTTTCCAAAAGCGGCTGGCAGTGCATTAGCTGATCTGACTTGTGAGGTCATCCACAAGGCGGGCGCGCTTTCAGCGCAGTTGCCATCATCAATCGTCCGTGCCCGCATTGCGGTTGTCGTTCGGGAGATGGACAGTTATTACTCGAACCTAATCGAAGGTCACAAAACTTTGCCGCGAGATATTGAAAGAGCCATGCGCGGCGATTACTCGCCCAGCCCCATCAAGCGGAATAACCAGTATCTGAATCGCGCGCACATAGAAGTGGAACAACTTATGACCGAACGCCTTCAACGCGAGCCGGAATTATCCATTCATTCCGTGGAGTTTCTTTGCTGGTTGCATCGCGAATTTTTTTCACGACTGCCGGAAGATTTACATTTCAGCGAAGACAAGAGCGGACGGAAATATCGCATCGAACCAGGCGCTTTGCGAACCTTTGAGGTAAGTGTCGGCGGGCATCAACCGCCGCATCACGCCGCCTTGCCAAAAATGCTCGAACGGCTCGCGAGCTTTTATGGAGGTCCGCAAATTTTATCCACCAGCCAGCTTGTGGCACTGGCGGCGGCGCATCATCGGATGGCATGGATACACCCCTTCGGGGATGGCAACGGACGTGTGACGCGCCTGCATTCGCACGCGTGGCTCCTGCGGTGCAAGGTTGGCAGTGAAGGCTTATGGACACTATCGCGCGGGCTTGCCCGTCATCGGAAAGAATATTACGCAAACCTTCACCACGCCGATCAAAGACGCTGGAATGATTTGGATGGCCGGGGAAATCTATCGGACCGCGCGCTAGGTGATTTTTGTTTGTTTATGTTGAAAACGATGATTGATCAAATTGGTTTCATGGCCGAGTTGTTGCAGTTGCAAAACTTAGGCACGCGCATCGAGCGCTATGTGCATTTCGAAATGCCGAAATTGGACGGAAGAACGCGCGGCCGCCTGATACGACTCCTTAAAGCGGCGTTAACGGAAGGTGAAATTGAGCGCGGACGCGTTGGAGAAGTTGTGGGTTTGCAAGGCACTGCGGCGCGCGCCATCATACGCCTGGCCTTGAAGGAAGAACTGCTGGATTCGCCGAGTGAAAAGGGCGTGCTTTCGCTAGTGTTCACGTCAAAGACATTGGAGAGTTATTTTCCAAAATTATATCAGGATTTGCCAGTCGAAGCTGCTTGAGAATGAAAATGGCGGGAGTGGCGGGGCTCGAACCCGTAACCTCTGCCGTGACAGGGCAGCGCTCTAACCAATTGAGCTACACCCCCATTTTAAGGGGACGCGAAATGTACGGAAATCTTTCGCCCACGTCAAGACCTAGAAAAAGGGATTCGGGCAGCAGACGCCAAGGAGGTGGGGGTGGGGAACCCCGCTGAAGAAACGTACTGCTACCCGAACACCATAATTTTAATCCTCAACCCGCTTTTGTCAATAGTCCTTGCGCATATCCTTCACACGTCCGCGCAGGTTTTGCGCGCGATAATCACCCCTTTGCGCACGCCATTGCACGCCCGGGCGGAACCGCCGCTCGGCCTCCCTGCTGAAAACTTGAAACTTCAAACTTTCCGCCTCGTTCCATCATTGCAAACGCCCTTCGCCCCGCCTAAGATATTTTTTCCCGCGTGTCGATGCCGCGGGTCGCAATGGCCGAATACAAAGTCAAATTCGAGGTCTTCGAAGGGCCGCTCGATTTGCTCCTTTATCTCATCAAAAAGGAGGAGGTGGACATTTATGATGTCAATCTCACCCAGCTCGCCACGCAATTCATCGAATATATCGAGGTCATGCGCTTGCTCGATCTGGAGATCGCCGGCGAATTTCTCGTCATGGCTTCCACGCTCATGTTCATCAAGAGCCGCGAACTGCTCCCGCTCGATCAGCAGGTGCAGACGGACGGCGAGGACGACGGCGAAGACCCCCGCTGGGAACTCATCCGGCAACTGGTGGAATATAAAAAATTCAAGGACGCCGCCGCTCAACTGCAATTACTCGAATCCCGCCAGGAAAATATTTTCCCGCGCCTGCCGACGAAACCCGAATTCGCCGAGGACACCCCCGGCAAGCCGGATGTTTCGCTGTTCGACTTGCTCAACGCCGTCAACGCCATCCTCAAGCGCGCCGCGCAGACGCCGGATTCGCGCGATGTCTTCGAGGACAAATGGACGGTCAGCGAAAAGATCGAGCATTTGATGAAGGCGCTGGCGGAGCGTCCGCGGTTGAGATTTTCGGAATTGTTTTCGAGCGCGATGAGCCGCACGGAAGTGGTCGTCACATTTCTGGCGTTGCTGGAATTGATCCGCTTGAAACAACTCGTCGCGAGCCAGCCGGAGGCGTTCGGCGAAATTGAAATCGGCAAAGCCGAGGCGCAAGCGGTCGCGCCGGCTGCCGAGGAAACGGCATCGCCAGCGATTAGCGAGGCGCCCGCGAACCCTGCTGCTTGATTTTACTGACATGGAACTGAAACACATTTTGGAAGCCCTGCTGTTCTCGGCGCAAAAACCGATGAGCCCGCGCGAACTGCGCGACGTGCTCGCCACCGCCGCCGCCAGCGCCGAGGGCGACGAAGCCATCAAGGCGCTCAAGAAAGTCAAAGAGGAGGCGCTGGTCACGGCGCTCGAAGAACTCATGCGCGAACATGAAACGGCGGCGCGCAGCTACCGGCTCGTGTGCATCGCGGGCGCGTGGCAATTCGTCACGCAACCGGAATTCGCGCCGTGGTTGAAGGCGCTCGTCGGCCACAAATCGCGCCCGGCCAAACTTTCCGCGCCCGCGCTGGAAACGCTGGCCATCATTGCGTATCGCCAGCCCATCACGCGCGCCGAAGTCGAGCAGGTGCGCGGCGTGGCCGTGGATGGCGTCATGCAAACGCTCCTCGAACGCGACCTGGTCACGCAAGTCGGCCGCGCGGAAGTGATCGGCCGCCCGATGACCTTTGGCACCACGGCGACGTTCCTGGAATATTTTGGTTTGCGCAGTCTTGAAGATTTGCCGGCTGCGGATGAGTTGCGCCGCATTGTTGTGGTGAAACCGGAAGCGCTGGCCACGGTTGATCCCGGCCTCGCCACCGCGCCGCCGGATCAGTTGGCGTTGCCGGAAACGCCTGCGGAGAATGCGCCCGCTGAAACTCCTGCTGCAACTGAAAATAAGGACGCTTGACGTCATGATCGTGGATAAAGAACACATCCTAAATGAAATCAAACGAACCGCCGGGGCCAACAGCGGCAAGTTATTAGGTGAGCAGGCTTTTTACCGCGCGACTGGCCTCCGGCGCGCTGATTGGCACGGAAAATTTTGGGCGCGATTTTCGGAAGCAGTAAAGGAAGCCGGATTTATTCCCAGAGAATTTCCTGATGAAAAGCAATATACCGATGATTGGATACTTGAAAAATACGCGGCTTTGTCAAAAAAGCTCGGAAAACTTGCGGCAAATGGCGACCTCAAATTAAGCAAACGCGGTGATCCGAATCTACCAAACTATAAAGTTTATGAAATGCGGTTCGGTTCGAAAATTTCGCTCGTTGATAGACTTTCAACTTATTGTGCAGCGCTGCCAGAATATAAAAATGTCCTTCAATGGTGCCAAAATTATATTAAGGATAATCAGCAGCCTCCGGCGAATAATCCTGATGCCGAAAAAAAAGTCGGATATGTATATTTAATTAAAATGGGAAAATTTTGTAAGATCGGAGGAACAACTGATTTTATGCGCCGAGGCAGCGAGATCACCACCAAATTGCCAGAAAAGGCCAGCATTGTTCATTTTTTTCAGACGGATGATATTTGGGGCATTGAAAGCTATTGGCATCGTCGATTTTCGGAAAAACGACGTGAGGGAGAATGGTTCGAGCTAGAAGCCAAGGACATTCTCGCGTTCAAGAAACGCAGAGCCTTTATGTAGATCTACAGATACTCAAAAATCATCGCACATCTCACCGTGCGTATGCTCCGGATTGGGAATCAACTTTTGGTGTCGGCAATCCACAACCCAGTCCAAGTCTTCAAGCGGAATCTGGCCGATAATATTTGGCAAAGAATCAGGAAGTTCGATGACATCAAATCGTCCAGAACGTCCTTGGATTTCCAGATAAACCGGTGAATAAACCTTTCTCGTTTCCATTCGTTCAGACATGGTGCGGGATTTAAGTTCGCCAATAGGACGCAGTCCTAATTGTTTGATTACCGAGGACTTCAAGTAAAACTTTGTCGCGCCAGTATCCACTAAGGCCTCTGCCTCCACCATGCGTGGTTTTTCCTTGCGAAAACCGGCGGCGACCAATTCTGTATCCGACCAATTTTCTACCTTGATGCGTGTCGTTACTTTTCCCATGTCATTCACGATTTTAGAAGTTACCAGAAGTCAATGATTCCGCAACCGCCGTTTAAGTCGAGCAGGAAATCCGCACATTTTTTAACTGCGCGCCGGCCCCAATCTATGTAAGCTCACGCGATGAACATTCCTGAGCACCGCCAGGCCATTGACAAGCTTGACGCGCAGATCGTCAAGCTGCTGAACGACCGCACGCGGCACGTGCTGGAGATCGGCGATATCAAGCTCAAGGCGGGCGAGGAAATTTACGCGCCGCATCGCGAACTGGCGGTGTTGCAGCGTTTGTGCAAGCTCAACGCCGGGCCCATCACCAACGAGTCGTTGCGCGCGATTTATCGCGAGATCATGTCGAGCGCGCTCTCGCTCGAAAAGTCCATGACCATTGCCTATCTCGGGCCGGAAGCGACCTTCACGCATCAGGCGGCGATCCGGCGTTTCGGCGCGAGTCTGAAATACGCGTCGCAAAAAACCATCGCGGATGTTTTTTCCGAAGTGGCAAAAAATCGCGCGGATTACGGGGTCGTGCCGGTGGAGAATTCCACGGAGGGAGTCGTGACGCACACGCTCGACATGTTCGTGGACAGCGAACTCAAGATCGTCGCGCAGATTGTGTTGCCGATTCAGCATTGTCTCGTGAGCAATTTCAAGCGCGAGAGCATCAAGAAACTTTACGGCCATCCGCAAACGCTTGCGCAATGCCGGATCTGGTTGCAGAACCACATGCCGCACGTGGAGATTATCGAGACTTCGTCCAACGCGCGCTCGGCGGAATTGACGGTAAAGGAAAAAGACACCGCGGCTATCACCGGCGTGCTCGCCGCGGAAAAATACGGCCTGCGCATTTTGGAGAGCGACATCCAGGACAACTCCGCCAATGCCACGCGCTTTCTGGTGCTCGGCCGCCAATGCAGTCCGCCCACGGGCAAGGACCGCACGAGTATCATGCTGAGCGTTTCGCACAAGGTCGGCGCGCTGTATCAGGCGCTGGCGTCGTTTCGCAAGTTCAAGTTGAACATGACGAAGATCGAATCGCGTCCGAGCAAGCGCAAGGCGTGGGAATATTATTTCTTCGTGGATTGCGAGGGGCACAAGGACGATAAGCAAGTCGCCAAGGCCATCAAACAATTACAGATGGATTGTAATTTCGTGAAAGTGCTCGGCTCGTATCCGAACTCGGAGTAGTTGCCGCCAGCCACACCCAACTGGCTATCCCGACGGTGGGCAAATCGAATTATTTCTATCTCGGCGGATAGGCGGTGATGGCAATCGCGGGCACGCGGCGTTTCTGATACCACGCGATGGCGAAGAGGTCCACGATTCCCCGGCCGAGACGATTCCACACGCCGTACTTCGATTTGCCGGCCACACGCAGGCGATGGTTCACCGGCAATTCAATCACGCGGCAGCCCGCCGAATGCGCCAGCACCGGCATGAAACGATGAAAGCCGTTGAAGGCAAAAAGTGTGTCAAGCGCGCCGCGTTTGAAGACGCGCAGGGCACAACCGGTATCGCGGAAATCCACGCCGAGAATCGCCCGGCGCGCCGCTCGTGCGATCTTTGAGGAAATTTTGCGCACGAAATTATCCTGGCGCGCCACGCGCATGCCGCAGACGACATCGTATTGGGCGAGGCCGGCGAGAAGTTTCGGCAGATCGGCGGGGTCATTCTGCAAATCGCCGTCGAGCGTCATAATGATGGGCGCGCTGCTGTTGCGAAAGCCGGTCCAGAGCGCGGCGCTTTGGCCGGCGTTGCGCGCGTGACGAAGTCCGCGAACGCGCGGGTCGCTTTTATTCGCGGTGATGATTTGTTCCCAGGTGCCGTCGGTGGAGGCGTCGTCCACAAGCACTAGTTCGATTGCGCGCGGCTCGTCTTTGAGCGCAGTGAGGATTTGCCGGGTGAGCGGCGCGACGTTGTCCACTTCATTGAACAACGGCACGATGACGGAGATGGCTGGTTGTGGGTCCTGGTTTTGCAAACGCTTTTCTCAGGCGACTATGCGGAAGGGTTTTGGGAAAATCAAGACGCCGAGAAATTTTTCAGTGAAAAATCCCGGGTTTAAGTTTGTAGATTTTCTTTTACGGCGGTGATGCAGCGGGCGCAAATGGTGGGATGTTCGGGATGGTTCGGATTGATGTCGGTTTCCCAATGCCAGCAGCGTTCGCATTTTTGGCCGTCGGCTTTGTTTACGGCAAAAACATCGTCCGTGGCGGGTTCGGTGGTGAACTCGAGTTGGGAGACGTTCAAAAGTTCGCGGAGAATTTCGCGATGATTTTTTGCCTCGGCGATGGCGGGGCTGGCGCCGGAAACCAAAACTTTTGCGTCCAGCGATTTTCCAATGGTCTTGGCTTGGCGCGCTTTTTCAAGCTCGGGCAGGGCGAGGTTGCGCATTTCGAAAAGCGATTTCCAAGTCGCTTGTTCTTCCGAAGGCAATGCAAAATTCGGCTTGGGCACTTCGGCGAGATGCACGGAGTTGGTGGCGGCGGCGGGCACAAATTCCCACGCTTCATCGGCGGTGAAGGCGAGGATGGGCGAGAGGATTTTGCATAGGCCGGTGACGAGGCGATGCAGGGCGGTTTGGGTGGAGCGGCGGCGAGGGGAGTTGGCGGCGTCGGTGTAAAGGCGGTCTTTCACGACGTCGTGATAGATGGAGGAAAGTTCGACGGCGATGAACTGGCTGACTTTTTGATAGACGACGTGGAATTCGTAAGTGTCGTACGCGGCGATGACTTCGGTCTCGAGTTTCGCGAACTCGGCGAGAATCCAGCGGTCGAGGCCGGTAAGGTGGTTGTCTGCCACGGCGTGTTTCGCGGGGTCGAAGTCGTAGAGGTTTGAGAGTTGGTAGCGGAGGGTGTTGCGGATGCCGCGGTAGGTCTCGCTGACTTTGTTGATGCGTTCCTCGCTCACGACGATGTCGGTGCGGTAATCCTGCGAGGCGACCCACAGGCGCACGACGTCCGCGCCGTATTTCTTTACGTAGGCTTCGGCGGTCTGCGGTTTCTCGTAACCGCCCGCGCCTTGTTTGCTTTTGGAAATTTTTTCACGGTCGGCGTCCACCATGAAGCCGTGGGTGAGCACGGTCTTGAAAGGCGCGGAGTCATTGCCGGCGAGCGAGAGCAGCAGCGAGGATTGAAACCAGCCGCGATGCTGGTCGGAGCCTTCGAGATAAACGTCGGCTTGCCAATCCAAGCGGCGCGAGTCGTGCGTGTTGCGGAGGGTGGAATGGCTGAGTTCGGGGCGGCGCATGAGCACGCTGCGCGAGGAAGAGCCGGAATCAATCCAGACGTCGAGGGTGTCGTTGGATTTGGAAACGGGGGTGGCGCCGGACCAATGCTCGGGTTTGACGAGCGACCACAGTTCGGCGACGGATTTCTCGAACCAGACATTCGAGCCGTGTTGTTCGATGAGCTTGGCGGTGTTGCGGACGATTTCGGCATCGAGGATGTCGCCGCCGCTGGCATCGTAAAATGCGGGGATGGGCACGCCCCAGGTGCGCTGGCGCGAGATGCACCAGTCGGGGCGGGTCTTCACGGCGCCTTCGATGCGGTTGATGCCCCACTCGGGAACCCATTTCACGCCGCTGATGGCTGCCAACGCCTGCTGGCGAAATTCGTTATGATCAATCTTGATGAACCACTGGTCCATCGCGCGGAAAATGATCGGGGTCTTGCTGCGCCAGCAAAAGGGGTAGCTGTGATGATAATTCTCCTGGTGCAACAGCGCGTGGCGCAAGCGGAGTTCGTGGAGAACGACTTCGTTCGCGTCGCTCTTGCCGTGTTTTTCGAGGATGGATTTGCCGATCATCCCAGCGGCCATCTGCTGTTCGCGCGGGAGGTCGTTGGTGTAGGCGAGTGCGCCGTCGTCATCCACGGGAGAATAAATGGGGAGGCCGTTTTGACGGCCGACGTTATAATCGTCGAGGCCGTGGCCGGGAGCGATGTGGACGAAGCCGGTGCCGGTGTCGTTGGTGACGAAGTTATCGCCGGCAAAAAGTTTTCCGGTGCGGGCGGCGAAGGGGTGATGATATTGGAGTTTACCGAGTTCAGCGGTATCGAACGGCGACTCGACCAAATTCGAAAGCTGCTTTTGTTCTTCGGGAGTGATCCCAAGCTTATCGAAAGTCTTCGTCAACTCGGCTGGATCGGTCTTGCCGAGACTGTTCCAGCCGCATTTTTGTGCGACCACTGATAAAAGCGCACGCGACAAAATATAATTCTCGTCGCCGACTTTGACCTGCACGTATTGGAAGGTGGAATTGTAGGCGACCGCCAAATTGGCGGGCAGCGTCCAGGGCGTCGTAGTCCAGATGACGATGAAAGTTTTTTCGCGGCCGACTACGGGGAACTTCACGTAGATGCTTTGGCTGACGTGGTCGTGGTATTCGACCTCGGCTTCGGCGAGGGCGGTGCGACAAGGAATGCTCCAATAGACCGGCTTTTTGCCGCGATAGACAAAACCTTTCGCGACGATGTCGGCGAAGAGGCGGAGTTCGTCGGCTTCGTATTCCTTATTGAGCGTGAGGTAGGGATTTTCCCAATCGCCGAGGATGCCGAGTCGTTTGAATTGGGTGCGTTGGAGGTCAATGTATTTGCGGGCGTAGGCGTCGCAGGCTTTGCGGATGGTAGCGGCGTCGGCGCTGGTATCGCCAGCCTTGCGCATGTCCTGGCTGACTTTGAACTCGATGGGGAGGCCGTGGCAATCCCAGCCGGGAATGTAGGGCGCGCTTTTGCCACGCAGGTTCTGATACTTGACGATGATGTCTTTGAGAATTTTGTTGAGCGCGGTTCCGATGTGGACATCGCCGTTGGCAAAGGGGGGGCCGTCGTGGAGGACGAATTTTTCCTGGCCGGCGCGGGCGTCCTGAATCTTCTGGTAAAGATTGGCGGCTTGCCATTTTTCGAGGCGTTGGGGTTCGCGCGCGACGAGATCGGCTTTCATGGGAAAGCCGGTCTGCGGCAGGTTCAAAGTATTTTTATAGTCCATTAAATCAGCGTTTTAAGGGATGGATAGGGTACTAGCAGAGGTTGGGGGTGTCAACTTGGGGGCTCTGGTTATTCTTTTGTGACGCAGAGGCGCAGAGACGCAGAGGCGCAAAGGGGGACAAGGAATTTGGCTGCGGATGGAACACGGACCTGATACCGAAAAACCAATTTAAAAATCTCTGTTTAATCCGGGTTCGATCCGTGGCGGGCGGATGGCTCGGTGGCTGAGAAGCATGCAGCCAGCGGCCGGTCAGAACTTCAGTTTACAAGGAAGCTGACGCGGACACGTGAGCATCAAAGCCATTGCTCACCCCTGTCACCCCGGTCACCGTATCGCCGCTAAACTCAATGGTCCAGTGTCCCCAGCCGTGGCTGCCATGCGGAATACCCCAAACGGCAGTGTGGCAATGGTCAATATCGCCCTCGGGTCGCACAGACCTTGGCTGACCGAGCAACGCATACACTTGCTGCCGGCTCATACCGGGTTTCACTTGTTCGTAGGCGGCCTGAGTCGCTTTGGCGCTTGGATTGGGTGTGCTGCATCCTGAGGCAATAACCAAAACTAAAAGAATGATGTATTTCATAAACCTCACAAACTTACCTGGGATTTTCCATTGGTTTCTGGCCCACGACCAGCGTGAACCTCTTGTTGTGATGTTGCTTTTGCTCCATGGATTTGCAAGTCTTTTTGTAGAGCAATAACTTCACAAGCTGGAGTGAATCCGGGAAATCCGGAGTTAAAAAAATAACCCACGATGACCGCCGTAAACGGCAATTTTAACTCATACGTACACATACATCATTTGCTCAAAGAGGATTGCTTTTCATCGCGGTTTTTATATTCTGCGACATGATAAAAACAGATAAAGCGCCGGCGGACCCGGAATTGAAACGGCGCATCCAGGAGTTGATCAGTTACAAGGGGGGCGGGTACAACCCCGAGGCGGTCGAAGACATCATTGAGAACGCATTGAAGTTGATGACGGACGTGCGGGACAGCGGTGACGTGCGGGTGATCCAAACGGCGATCAGGGAGTTGCGTTACGCGTTCAAGCTGTTCGCGCCGTATTCGGAAAAACGCAAGGTCACGATTTTCGGTTCGGCGCGCACGCAGCCGACGAAGGTGGAGTATCAGCAGGCGGTGGAGTTTGGCCGCAAGATCAAGGAGGCGGGTTTCATGGTGATCACGGGCGCGGGCGGGGGCATCATGCACGCCGGGCACGAAGGCGCGGGGTTGGAACACAGCTTCGGCGCGAACATCCGCCTGCCCTGGGAACAGGGCGCGAATCCGGTGATCGAGAACGATAAAAAATTGATCACGTTCAAATATTTCTTCACGCGCAAATTGATTTTTGTGCGCCATTCGGATGCGATCGCGCTGTTTCCCGGCGGCTTCGGCACGATGGACGAAGGTTATGAGGCGCTGACGCTGATGCAGACGGGCAAGAGCCAGCTCATGCCGCTGGTGCTGGTGGATCGCCCGGGCGGGACGTATTGGAAAACGTGGGACAAACATGTGCGCGAACATTTGTTGCGCGATCATTTGATCTCGCCGGATGATTTGAATCTTTACCAGATCGTGGATGACGCGGACCAGGCGGTGAAAATCATCGCGCGGTTTTATCGCAACTTTATTTCGACGCGGTTTGTGAAGGATTTGTTCGTCATCCGCTTGAAACATGCGCCGTCGGAATCGGCGATTGAAGCGATGAACGAAGATTTCGCGGACATCGTCACGGGCGCGAAAATCAAAGGCATCGAAGCGACGCCGGAAGAGCGCGCGGATAATGACATGGTGGATGCGCCGAGAATCGCGTTTGGATTTAATCGGCGTGATTATGGGCGTTTGCGGCAGTTGATTGATGTGTTGAATAGTTTGTAAGTTATTTCAATATCTGCGCGGATTGTAGCGGCGGTC
>DATAUW010000007.1 GCA_036268055.1 Verrucomicrobiia bacterium
GGCAACATCGAAGATGTTGCGCAACAAAGCCCAGGGTTGGCCCGTCCTCGGGCCTACCCTGGGTAAGACGAAAAACCCTCACAACCTCAACGAGGTTGCGCAAGAGCGCGATTTTACCGCAAGCAAGACGCCGCCCGAGAATTGGAAGCGCCACTTCCACCCCTCATTTCAACGCTTAATGAATATGGAGTGAAAGTGTTTTCCTTCATCCGGCAAAATCCAAGATGAACCGCAGACGATGTGGGAATAAAAGTGGCTTTCTTCCCATCCGGCAACATCGAAGATGTTGCGCAACAAAGCCCAGGGTTGGTTCGTCCTCGAACCTACCCTGGGTAAGACGAAAATCCTCACAACCTCAACGAGGTTGTGCAAGAGCGCGATTTTACCGCAAGCAAGACGCCGCCCGCAGAAATGGAAGCGCCACTTCCACCCTTCATTTCAACGCTTAATGAATATGAAAGTGAAAGTGTTTTTCTTCCCATCCGACAACATCGAAGATGTTGCGCAACAAAGCCCAGGGTTGGCCCGTCCTCGGGCCTACCCTGGGTAAGACGAAAAATCCTCACAACCTCAACGAGGTTGCGCAAGAGCGCGATTTTACCGCAAGCAAGACGCCGCCCGCAGAATTGGAAGCGCCACTTCCACCCTTCATTTCAACGCTTACTGAAGCTGCAGGTTATTAGACCGCCGAAGCCCGCAGGGTCAGCCGAACTTTCATATGAATTTTTTTCCCAATAACCTCACTCGCCCAACGCTTCTCATTAACCTCCAACTTTCAGTTGGGGGGAATCCTCGTCAAAACAAACTCACCTCTCTATCGAGCGAAGCGAGGCGAGCATCCTCAAATCACTCGCGCGAATCCACCCGTCAAAAGTTTCCTCCACCAATTTGCTGGGTTGGATTTTTTCAAACCAACTCCCGCAGGAACACCGACAATCCAGGACACGGCAGGGCGGCGCTGCCGCTCCGCCGTCCGAAGTCCCGCAGGGACGGCCGACCTTAGCCCAGCCATTTATGGCTGGATTTTAGTTCGCTACTAATTCAAGTCCCGACAGGGACGAAAGAATCTTCCAAATTAAAAAGACGCACACGAATCCTCCATTCGCCGCCACGGAACCCATCGCATAGCTCCTCCCCTTCGTCAAAAAACTTCACCGCTTAAATATTCAAGGTGAAACACACGGCATTCACCGAACTTTAACCTTGCCCGCACCATCCTCCGCCTTTGCTGCATAAACCACCGCATGTTTCGCATGTCCCGCCACATGCGCCGTCGCCGCCGCGTGACCGGCCGAACGCGCGGCAGCGCGGGCGGCAAGATCGGTTACTTCACGGGCAGCGGCATGCGCGGCAAATGCGGCCTTGCGCGCTTCACTGATCGTTATTTTGCCGCGCGCCCACTCACGAGCCGCCTCGATTGCCTTACGCGGACGATCATCCTCTGGATTTACGTATTCAAAAAGTGGCAGGACTCGCTTTGCAAAATTGGAAGCGGAACGTGCCAACGATTTTCGCTCGCTCAAGTTCGCGTCTTTTTTCACAACCGAATTTTTCTTAACTTTTTTCGCGAGAGCCATATTTGAAGGCGGGAATTACCTTACAATACCATGGCGTTTCAAAACACTCCATTTCAGTTTAATTGACCAATGGCTTGCGCCCGGAACCGGTGGCGCGTTACCTTATCTTTGCAAATGCGTGGCATGTTTAAATGAGCTTGCCATTGCCACGCGGCGGCGCTTAATCATTTTTGTTATGACCAGACGTGAATTTTTTCGCAACACCTCGATTGGCACTTTGGGCATCCTGGCTTTCTCCGCGCTCGCCGATACCGCCGGGCTCTCCGCCCCGCTCCAAAATTTCCACGGACAGGAAATCTTCGAGCGCATCGTCAGCAAGGCTTCCGCCGAAAACTGGCGGCGCCTCCCCATCGGTGAACTGATCGGCAAGATCGCCATGGAATTCAAGGGCACGCCTTACGTCGGCTTCACGCTGGAAGTTTCGAAGGACACCGAAGCCTGCGTCGTCAATCTCACCGGCCTCGATTGCGTCACTTTTTTTGAAGATTCGCTGTGCATGGCGCGCATGCTCAAGCGCGGAAAAAGTTCGCCGGAGGATTTGCTCGCCGAGGTGCAATTCACCCGTTATCGCGGCGGCAAAATCGGCGACTTCACCTCGCGCCTGCATTACACCACCGATTGGTTCGTGGATAACGCGCAGAAAGGCGTGATCAAAATTCTCACGCCGGAATTGCCCGGTGCGGAACCCTTCACGCAAAAGGTCGGCGTCATGTCCGCGCATCCCGCGAACTATCGCCAGCTCGCCGCGCATCCCGATCTCGTCGCAAAAATTCGCGCGACCGAAGCTGAAATCAACGCTCGCTCGCTCAAATATCTGCCGATGGACAAACTCGCCGCTGACGAACATCTCCTCCAAACCGGCGACATTGTGGGCGTCTGCACCACGGCGGCGGGAATTGACATCGGCCACACGGGCCTTTGCATAAAAGATTCCGAAGGTGTCGTGCATTTCATGGATGCCTCGTCCTCGCGCAAAAACATGAAAGTCACGTTCGAGACCGACATCGCCAAATGCCTCAACTGGTCAACCAAATTGACCGGCGTCATGTTCGCGCGTCCACTCGAAGTCACCAGCGCGGCATAAAATGAATCACGCCCAATTTTGATCTGGACGTCGCCCATTCATTCGCTTGAACTCGACCTCTATTTCTTCACCGCCAAAAACTCGCAACTTCATCGTCGCCACGCCGCAGCGTTCGCCGTGCGACCCCTACGCGCGCGCCCTGGAAAATTTCGGCATGCTTCGGTTTCTCGCGCTCGGCACGCGCAATGGCATCGTCGGCGTTCCCCCTGAACGCACGCGGCTCAAGCCCGCCATCGGCCTTGTCAGTTACATCGGCGCCCGCACCCTCAGTTCTTTTCACGGGGAATCGTTTCGCTATCGCCTCCATCCCTGGTTCGATCACTGGATAAAGTCCCAACTCCAGCCCGGCGACCACCTCATTTCCAGCTACTCTTATACGAACAAATCTTTTCGTTGGGCGCGCCGGAACGGCGGTCGAACTTTTCTCGACGCCGGCAATTCGCACATTGATCATTTTTGGGAAATCATTTCCGAAGAACATCGCCGCTGGAATTATCCGCAGACTCCCGTCGGCCGCCATTTTTACGAACGCGCCCGCATCACCGTCGCCGAAGCCGACCTCGTGCTCGCCCCCAGCAATTACGTCCGCCAATCCTTTCTGGACCGCGGTTTCAAACCGGAAAAAGTCCTCAAGACCATCTATCCGATTGATCTCTCCGTGTTCCAACCCGCCCCGACTCCGCGTCCGAAAGACCGCCCCCTCACGGTCATCAACACCGGCAGCCTCTCGCTGCGCAAAGGCACGCCCTACCTGCTCGAAGCCTTTAAAATCGTCCAGCGCCGCCATCCTTCCGCGCGCCTGCTGCTCACGCACATCATTCAGGATGACGTTCGCGCCGTGATGGACAAGTATCGCGATCTGCCCATCGAATGGTCGCCGTCACTCCCGCACGCGCAACTCGTCGAGCGCCTTCGCAGCGCGGATGTCTTCGTGCTGCCCTCGCTTGAGGAAGGTCTCGTGCGCACCGCGCTCGAAGCCATCGCCTGCGGCCTTCCCGCCATCCTCACGCCGCACTGCGGCTCCAATGACTTCATCCGTCCGGGAGAAAATGGCGAAGTCGTTCCCATCCGCGATGCTCAAGCCACCGCCGACGCCATTTTGAAATGGGCGGATATTGTGATGGCCGATCCCGCGCCGCCGCGCCGCCGCATTTCCGACTACGAACTCTCCTTCGATTATTTCCAAACCCTCTTCCACGACAACCTGCAACGGCTCGGCTTGCTCTGACGATCCACCCGCTTACTTTTTCTTTTCTTCCTGCTGCCAGCCGCCGCCGAGCGCGCGATACAGTTGCACGATGCTGAGAAGCTGGTTCACCTGCGTTTGCACCAGGGCGTTCTGCGCCGGAAAAAGCAACTGCTGTTCCTGCAACACTTCGTAGTAACTCGCGTTGCCCAATTTGTAACGCTTCATCGCCGTCGCCACCGCTTCTTGATACGCCGCCACCGCGCGTTCCTGCTGGGTGCGTTCCTCCGCAAGTTTATCGCGCGAGACCAGCGAATCCGAAACTTCCTGAAACGCGTAAAGCACCGCGCCCTGATATTGCAATGCGGTCTCATCGCGAAAAGCTTTCGTGCGTTTCAATTCCGCCGTAAGCCGTCCGCCTTCAAAAATCGGCCCCGTCAAACTCGCCGCCGCGCTCCACGCCGTCGCGCCGCCGCCCGTGAAAACTGCGAGATCAGGACTCACGCGCCCGAACAAACCGCTCAGGCTCAAGTCCGGCAGAAAATCCGCCTGCGCGACACCGACGAGCGCGTTGGCCGAACGCAGTTGCTGTTCTGCCTCGCGAATATCGGGCCGGCGTTCCAGCAAGGTCGAAGGCATCCCCGCCGGAACTTCCGGCGGCAACTGGTCGCCGAGCGAAGCGTCGCCGCGAATGATCGGGCCCGGATTCGTGCCCAGCAAAACGCTCAGTTGATTTTCCTGCATGACGATTTGGCGTTCCAATTCGGGAATCGTGGCCGCGGCGGAATCCATCAACGCCTCCGCCGATGACGTTTCCAATTTTGAAGCGACACCGCCATTCAATCGCTCGGTAAAAATTTTCAAACTGTCGCCGAAGGAATTCGTGGTGTCCTTGGCGATGGCCAATTCGCGATCGAATGCGAGCAGTTGAAAATAATCCTGAGCGACCTGCCCGATCAGCGAGGTCAGCACGTCACGCCGCGCGTCCTGGCTCGCGAAATATTGCGCCCGCGCCGATTCCGTCATGCGCCGGATGCGGCCCCACAAATCAATTTCCCACGACGCGCTAACATCCGCCGCAAAAATGCTGCCCGTCGTGCCCGTCGGCGAAGGCGTATTGTTCGCGCCCACATTTTTTCCGCGCCCACCGACGCCGCCATAACCCACCTGTGGAAAAAGCTGCGAGCGCGCCTCGGTGACCAACGCCTGCGCCTGTTCCACTCGCGAGACGGCGACGCGCAAATCGTAATTGTTCGTGAACGCGGTGCGGACTAGGTTTTGCAGCGCCGGATCGTGAAAAACTTCCCACCACGGCAGATCGCCAAACGAATTGGTGCCCGTTTGCGTCTCACCGCGAAAGCTTGGCGGAGAATAAACTTTGGGCCGTTGATAATTCGGCCCGACCGCGCAACCCGAAATCAGGAATACCAAAAACAGCCCGACCGCCGGAAGCGAAGAAATTCCCCAGCCGCCCGCGGCGCACTTTTTCCAAAATGGTGAATACGTGATCATCCGCCGGATTTGTCCGGTTTTGATTTGTCTTCTTCGGGGCCGTCGTCCCGGGATTTTTTCTTGTCCGCGTCTTCTTTATGCTCGTCCGATTTTTTCTCGCCCTCCGGTTTGCCGGCATCTTTGTCGTCGCCATCTTTTTCGCCGCCCGGCTTGCCGCCCTTTTGCTGCGGCTTCTTGCTGAAACGCTTCACCGTTCTTTCCACCATCGCAAAAGTGACCGGCACGATCAGCGTGTCCACCAGCGTTGCACCCAGCATGCCGCCGATCACCACCGTGCCCAGCGTCTGCCGCGAGATGCCGCCCGAACCGGTCGCGAACCACAGCGGCATGCAACCCAGGATGAACGCAAATGACGTCATCAAGATCGGCCGCAAGCGAATGCTCGCGCCGTTTTGCGCCGCTTCCTCGATGGTTTCGCCCTTTTCATATTCAGCCTTCGCAAAGGCCACGATCAAAATAGCGTTCTTCGCCGCCAAACCGATGAGCATAATCAAACCGATTTGCGCATAAACATTATTTTGCAAACCACGTGCATTCAAAGCCAGGAACGCGCCAAGGATCGCGGTCGGTGTGCCAAGCAAAACGCTGAACGGCAGCGACCAGCTTTCAAATTGCGCCGCCAGAATCAGGAACACGCAAACGATCGAGAACGTAAAAATCGTTCCCAGCGAAACACCTTGCGCCGCCTGCTTTTCCTGGAAGGAAATGCCGAGATAATCGAAGCCCATTTCCGAGGGCATTGTCTGGGCGAAAACTTCTTCCAGCGCCTTCGTCGCCTGCCCGGAACTGTAGCCGGGAGCGGCGGCGCCGTTGATTTGCGCGCTTGGATATTCGTTGTAGTGCATTACAAATTCCGGCCCGGTGCGGCGTTCCACCTTCGTGAAGGCGGAGAGCGGCACGCTTTGACCCGCGGCATTGCGCACGTAAAAAAGGCCGATGTTTTCCACGCGCGCGCGATAGTCGGATTCCGCCTCCACATACACCTGCCATTGGCGCCCGAAGCGGTTGAAATAATTGACAAAATAACCGCCCATGAACGCCTGCATCGTTTTGTAAACATCCGCCAGCGGGACGCCTTGTTTCAAAACTTTGTCGCGATCCACGTCAATGTAAATCTGCGGCACATTGGGCAAATGCGTGGTGCTGACGCCGGTCAACTCCGGCCGTTTCTTCGCCGCCGCGATGAATTTGTTCACGTTTTCCGTCAGGAAATCCAAATTCTGCCGCCCGGATTTGTCTTCCATGATGAAGGTGAACCCGCCCGCCGATCCGACGCCCGGAATGGCCGGCGGTGAAAAGGCAAACGCCGTCGCCTCGGGAATCTTCTTCAGTTCCTCATTTAAGTGCGCCTTGATCGAAACATATTGCTCTTCTTTCTTTTTACGCTTGTCCCACGGTTGCAGCGTGACGAAGAAAAACGAATTGTACGTGGCCTGCACCTGGCTCAACAAACTGAATCCCTCGACGGTCGTGTAATACCTCACTCCGGGAGTCGCCTTCAAGATTTGCTCGATTTTTTTCGACACCGCATCGGTGCGTTCGAGCGACGCCGCGAAAGGAAGCTGCGCCACGACAAATGCGTAGCCCTGGTCTTCTTCTGGCACGAACGCCGTCGGCAGCCGCCACGCCAGCAAAATCGCCGTTCCTGCGATGATAAACAATCCCAGCAACACCCACCCCGCCTTGCGCAAAAACCATCCCGAATAACGCAAATAATGTTTGCGCGTGCTGTCAAAAACGCGATTGAACCAGTCGTAAAATTTCTTCAGCCACCCCTTCCGCTGTTCATCTTTTTTCCGCAACAGCATCGCCGCCAGCGCGGGACTCAATGAGAGCGCATTGAAAGCCGAAAGCATCACCGAAATGACGATCGTCAGCGCAAATTGCTGATAAAGCCGCCCCGTGATGCCGCTGATGAAAACCGTCGGGATAAATACCGCGGCCAAAATCAAAGCGAGCGCCACCACCGGCCCCGCGACTTCATCCATCGCTTTGGTCACCGCTTCCTTCGGTTCCAATCCCTCCTCGATGTGACGCTCCGAGGCCTCAACCACGACAATCGCGTCATCCACGACTAACCCGATCGCCAGCACCAGCCCGAAGAGCGTAAGCGTGTTGATGGAAAAACCGAACAGCGGGAAAAACGCGAACGTGCCGATCAGCGAAACTGGCACCGCGCAAAGCGGTATCATCACCGCGCGCCAGCCTTGCAGGAAAAGGAACACTACGAAAATAACCAGCACCAGCGCGATAATAAAGGTCGTGCCGATTTCATCAATGCCGCGTGAAACCGCCAATGTTGTATCGAGCGAGACCGAGTATTCCAAATCCGCTGGGAATTTTTGTTTCAGTTTCTCCATCAGGTCCCGCACTTCCTTGGCGACGTCCAGCGCATTGGAACCCGGCAGTTGATAGATGGCCATCACGGCGGAACTCGTGCCGTTCAACCGGCCCGTTATGTTATAAAGCTGCGCGCCCAATTCCACCCGCGCCACGCCGGACAAACGCACGACCGAACCGTCGGGATTTTCCCGCACGATAATGTTCCCGAAATCTTTTTCTGAAACGAGGCGGCTTTGCGCCGTCACCGCATAAGTGAACTCCTGCCCTTTCGGTGTCGGCGGTCCGCCGATTTGACCGGCGGGATTGACGGTGTTTTGCGCGTTGATGGCATTGATGATGTCATTGACGGTGATGTTCAGTTTCGCGAGCTGGTCGGGCTTCACCCAGAAACGCATCGCATACTGGCCCGCGCCGAAGACGTTGATGTTCGAGACGCCTTTCAACTGCGTGATCTGGTCCACCAGATTGATGTATTCGTAATTCGCGAGGAAAGTGCCATCGTGTGTTTGGTGCGGCGAAGAAAGCGCCACCAACATCAGTGGGCTCGTGGGCGATTTCAAAAGCGTGATGCCGAAATTGCGGACGTCCTGCGGCAACTGCGCCTCGGCCTGGTTCTCGCGAAGCTGCGTCAACACCTGGTCAATGTTCGGGTCGGTCTTGACGTCGAAGTTCACCATCAGGCGCATCGCTCCGTTGTTCGCGCTGATGGAATACATGTAGTTCATGTTGTCCACGCCGGCCATCTGCTCCTCGATGGGCGTGGCCACGGACTGCGCGAGGGTCTGGGCATCGGCTCCGAGATACGTGGTTTGCATGCGCATCTCCGGCGGCACGATGTTCGGGAACTGCGCGATCGGCAGCGTGAACATGGAAACCAGCCCGATGATCACCGTGAGGATGGCGATGACGATGGCAACAATCGGGCGTCTGATGAAAAAGCGATACATGCGCGTCGCGATCTATTTCTTATCCTTCGGCGGCTCGTTCGTGGTGGCGCCACTCTGGCCATTATCGGGCGGAGTATTGGTCTGCGCGTTGGGATTCCATTGCTTGGGATTGACCGTCGTGCCTTCCTTTACCTGTTGTGTTCCCTCGATCACGACTTTATCGCCCGCTTGCAAGCCTTCCTCGATGATCCAATTCGCGCCGACTTGCTGGCCGACTTTCACCGACTTCAAATGGGTTTTATTTTGGTCATCCACCGTGATGATCTGGTAGCTGCCTTGCAGTTCAATCACGGCACGCTGGGGGATGATGACAGCGTTGGTTTTTGTTTCCGTTTGCACGCGGACGCGGCCGTATTGGCCGGGGCGCAGCAACCGTTGGGGATTGGGAAACACCGCCGCGATCTGCATCGTGCCGGTGGTGGGATTCACCTGGCGATCGGCCAGATAAAACTTTCCCTTGCCCGGAAATATCGTGCCGTCAGAAAGAACCAATTCCATTTTCAGGTCCGTTGCATCTTCATTCGAGATCGCGTAGCGCCGCCAGAAATCAAGATAGGATTGTTCGCTGACACTGAAATAAACCTTGATCGGATTAACGGTTGAAACCGTCGTCAACGCACCGCTCGAAGGCGAAACGAGATCGCCGATTTGCCCGAGCGCAATGCCCGCGATGCCGTCAATGGGCGAAGTTATTTTGGTGAAGCCCAGTTGCAACTGCGCATTCTCAACCAGCGCGTCATCAGCTTTGACCTGCGCCGCTGCCGCAAGATTGGCTTGGACTGCGTTATCCAATTCTTCCTGGCTGATGGCCTGTTCCTTGGCGAGCGGTGTGTAACGCTTCACGTCGAGTTCCGCTTTTTGCGCCTGCGCCTGGTCCTGGGCGAGTTTGGCCTTGGCCTGATCTACCGATGCCTGAAACGGACGCGGATCAATCTGGAAAAGCAGGTCATTGGACTTGACCTCCGAACCTTCGACGTAATTTTGCGTCTGCAAATAACCGCTGACTTGGGCGCGGATCTGCGCATTCACATAGCCATCGAGCGAGCCGATCCATTCCTCGATGATGGGAACATTGGTCGTGGTGACAGTGAGAAATTGGACTTCCGGCGGCGGCGGCGGGGTGGTCTTTTTCTTGCAGCCGCAATTCAGGGCAAGCACGCACGCCGCCATTGCTATCACTGGCCACAGCGCCCTTCGGACAGTGTCTTTCCCTTTCCCATTTCGCTGCGAATACCGCATCATTTTACTTTTCTCAGCCCTTCCAGTTACCCAGATTGCACGCGTCTGGACCACGGCGATTTCGTCAGCGGCAGCCATGCCGGCTAAAATGTATCGCAAGAATCAATTCCTGATGCACTTATGAGCCATCAAGGCACTGCGCGGTTACAATAATTCGCAATTCAAAAATGTCCAATCACACAATGCGGATGCGCACAATTTTTCGGACACATCTCCTGACGGACCGCGGGTCTATGACCCGCAGCAAGGTCCATAAGGTCAAGCCACCTGCGGCTCAGCCCGCCGCATGCTTTAGTTCTGTCGCATACCGGATCGGTTATTTTTAAAACCTTTGCCTCATCGAAACGGCAATCTTCGCGGGAGTTGCTGCGGGTCATAGACCCGCGCTCCCAACGGATTTGGCGTTCATAGATCGCCGCTACAGGTGAAGGTTCAAACTGATGCACTACCCCGAATGCGACCAACTTTTTACGCGATGGCCATGGATTATAAACGAAGAAAATGCGAATGCGTTTTCTGGCAAGGCGAACCGGCATGATACCGCAGCTCCACCCGTCCCGGCGCAAAAGCCACTTCCGTGTAACTCACCGAGGCGGCATCTTTCCGGTGCATGCACGTGGAAAAGGGACCGCGCGCCGGTGAATGGTTCCGATGCAACCGCCGCAGCCATTCCGCCGTGCCCGCCGAACCCTGGCGAAAAGCGGCTTGAAAAATTTTATCGCGTTCACGTTGCGCGCCCGGTTCGTCAAAGCCGGATGAAATCCATTGTTGCGTTTGCCACGGATGATTTTTGCGAACCAGTTTTTTCAAGTCCCATCGCCATTCCACCACTTCGCGCGACGCCGGGTAAACCCCGATCAAACGAAAGGGATTGGTTTGTTTCAACGGCAATCTTGCGAACTGTGCGTGCGCCGATTCCGCATCGCCGAGCGCGCCGAGCGAATTAATAATTTCGCCACGGCTGACTGTTTCACCCCGGACCCGCGCAGTGATCGCGTACCAATTAATCAATGCCAGCGTGACTCCGCAATCATCCACCGTGATCCAGGTGCCGCCGCTCGCCTCACTCGGACCGAGGACAATATGCCCGCGAATTTTTTTCTTTCGTGGCGGCTTGGCGACAGCGCGGGTAAGTAATTCATCCCGGTTCATCCCGAGACGATAACCCCGTTGCTGCGCGATGAGCGTGACCGTGCACATGTAAAATCAATCCGCCGCCGGATACGTGGCGGACAGCCGCGTGTATTCCATGCGCTTGCGCCAGACGAGGGCGAGCTTGGTCGGCACGCAGCCGCGACGGCAATTCGCCGCGCCGATGCCGAAGACGAGGTCCCATTGTTTGAAGAGCGTGCGGTAAGCGTCGAAGAGCGAGTTGCGCGCGTCATAAATATTGGTGGCCTCGGAGGACGCGCCATTAAGTTCGATGATTTGAAAATTCTTTCCGGCGCGCAAATCGTCTTCGCTCGCGTAACGGATGTCGTAACGGCCGATATAAAATCCGGTGATCTTCTGGGAAATGTCGTCCATGCGCGCGAGCAATTCGGGAGTGGCCATCCGCTCGCCGTCGCGGAAAATGCAGCCCTGCGCGTGATTCCCCGACTCAACGAGTTTCAATTCTTCACCTGCGGCCAACACTTCGTCTTTTCGCTTGGCGAAGCGCTTCAAATATTTGTCCGCCATGAAACGCGCGCGCGGATCGTTCCAGACGAGTTCGGTGATGGTGGATTTGCCGTCACCGATGAGCACAGGAAATATTTTTTCGGTGATGGCAAAAATATGCCCGCGCGTTTCGGACGGATAACGATAATAAAAAACACCGGCTTCATGCGGGCCCGGCGCATAGCTTTGAATGAGCACGGGCGCGGCAGTGAAACGCAGATACGCCTCGGCTTGTTCCCGCGCGCGGATCAGTTTGATGCCGTCGCCGCGCTGGCCAAGGTCGGGTTTCATTATGAAGGGAAAACTCACGTTCGGCCGCGCGAGGATTTCGTCGAGCAAACGCAAACGGGCCTCAAGAGTTTCGCCTTCGATCAAGATGGCCTCGGCGGTGAATTCGGGACTGGTCGCGTGCAGTTCCTTGAGCGTTTCCATTTTGGATTCACCAACCATGCCGCCGGAAAAAATGCCGGGATTGGAAGCCGTGGGCACGGTGATGCTGCGATATTTTATCATCAGCCACAGCCCGTAAATGGCAACGGGCGGATAGAATAACCAGTAGGGCCAGAATTCCCAGCGCGTCCAGCGCCCAAGCCGCGCCTTGAAACGGCGCGAATCAAAATTCACAAAGGTGCGGCGCAGGATTTGTAAAAGCGCGATCAAGACAATAAGTCCGCCGAGCAGCAAAAATCCTGCGTGCTTGTAAGTGCCAAGCCATCCGCTCAATCGCTCGCCAAAAATTTGCACAAGATACAGAACGCTGATCGTCCACACGCAGGCGGCGACGCCCGTGATCAAAAGAAATCGCGGCAAGGGAACGCGCAAGAAACCCGCCGCGAGAAAAGTCGGCAGGCGCGCGCCCGGGACGACGCGGCTGAAGATAAGAATGGGCGTGCCTTTTTTTTCAAACCATTGTTCGCTCTCCGCGACTTTCGTGGCAAAGCGCCGCAGTGAGGAACGCTCGAACCAGGTGCGCCCGCCGTATCGCGCGAGCGCGTACAGGCCAAAATCGCCCATCCAAATGCCAAGAAAACATGCCGTAAACGCCGCCGGCCAGGAAATCTCTCCAGTCGCCAGCAGCAAACCCGCGCCCACCGTCGCCACATCTTCGAGGATGAAAGTGGCCAGAAAAAATCCGAACGCTTTGGCGAAGGGAACCCAGTCTGCGACGGCTGTCGGAGAAAGTGACAGGGCCGCGGTCATTCAATCAGGCCGCCGCGCGCGTGTCCGCCTGATGCTTGAGCGTGGAAGGCGCGACGCCGAAACCCGCGGGCATCTTGAGGCCCATGATGCCACCCATCACGCCGATGAGCGCATAATGATGCACGGCATGGGCGACGGAATACATGATTTCCCGGCCGACTGTGGAGAGAGAGGCTTCCGAACCCGGCGTGCCGTAGCTGGTTTTGCAAGTAACATTCAGCGGACGCGAAACCACGGCGGGATCCAGCCGCTCGAAACCTTCGCGCAATTCGCGCGTCGCGTTCAGTGCGGCAAAGCGGTCGTTCTCGATCAGCGTGCCGCGTTCGCGATTGTCATAGTTCAAGTCCCCGGCGGCCGCGGATTGCAGCAGATTGCGAAAATGATCGAGGCAATGGCGATAGTGTCCGCCGATCGAGGCATCGAAAGCCACCGACACTTTGCGCGTGAACGCCTCGTCGCTGATATTGTTCAACAGGATTTCGCCCTGCAACAGGGCGTCAATGACGGAATGGATCAAAATGCGTTCGCCGCCTGGAGAACTGGTTTTCATGTTTTTTGAGTTTGGCAACGGCTATGACATTGATGAGGAATGTCCCGCCGATGCAAATATACCGTGACCGCGCTGCAAATAAAAACTGCCAGGGCCAGACCGAACAACAGCCCGCCGTCATTTTGAACCACGATACCCAGCACTGTCAAGTGAACGCCCACCGCCCCGCCCATCACGGCGATGGCTATGAGGCCGCCCAGCCACGCCAGCCGCGGCGTCAATAACATCACCGAAGCGATCAATTCCACCGTGCCCGTCGCATAACGGCCCCACGGCTCAATTCCCACCCGCGAGAATATATACACCGATTCCGGCGCGCCGGTGAATTTGAAAAAAAGCGTCTGCAGAAGTATGACCGCCGCCACGATGCGGCATACCCAACTGATTGCCAACTGCGTCTTTGTGAGCGATGCGTTCATATTCACCCTTTGGTTGCGGTGGAGCGCTTGAGATCACTTGCCCTTCTTCTCGAGCAATACTGGCCAGTTTGAATCCGCTTTGGCAAGGTTGCTTTTGGCGTCCTTGTTGAAGTCTTCGCGAATGTCCTTGCTGTACTGCATGAGCAATCGGCCATCCACGATCTGAAACGCATTGATATCCACCTTCACGAGTTTGTTGTGGCAAACGCCGTAGGCACAATAACCGCCGAAGGCCGGTTCATACTTCGCCGGGTTCGCCTTGAACGTGTCGCGATGGTCTTTGCTCGCGAAGTAATACGTGGCACCGTTGTAACGGGCTACAAACTCTGGTTTGCCCATCACGGGTTTATTGTCGGTGAAAAATGCCACCGGATCGTAACCTTGGATGGCCACGCCGGAATCATCCACGTTGAGGAGGGTTTTGGATTGCGCGAAGACTGGCAAGACCAGCCCCAACACGAGAAACAACAATGATAATTTTTTCATACTCCTGTTCGTCGGATAATATGCCGTAACCTTACATCAGACCTTTGGCAATTTTAAATTGGCGGCTAATGCGCCTCGCCGGAAGCATCCATCCAACCACCGGTCGCCTGTAAAGGCTCAAGGTTTCCCGCCTGCGTCACCCATGCCGCCAGCGCGAGTCGGCCCTTCGCGCCGGAAACGCCGGGCAAGGTGAAATTGCCTTGAAAAATTTCGCCCTCGCGCTGAAGGGCAGCGCTCGTGAAATTAAGCACGGCGAAATCATGAACCAATGTGCGCCCGCGATTTTCACCGGCCTTGACTTCGGAACTCACGCCGCTCGCGAGCAACGCAGCGTGAATTTCAAAATGGTTTTCTCCCGCGTGCGCAGGTGTGAAATTTATTTGCCAATGATTTGTTTCCGTTGAACGCACGCTGAGGACGCCGGTTTTGGCCGAAGAAGGCTTGAGTTCATTTTGCCCGCGCGACCAATCGCGCCATTCGCGGCCGTTAAGGACCAGGCCGGGCGTGTAGATGCTGTCGTTGTGCCACGCGCCCGCATAGTCGCGCTGGCGGTCGGAGAATTGCCGCGCCGACCAGGGATCGCGCCAGCCGAGGTAATCCCAATAATCAACGTGGAACGCGACCGGCACAAAATCCTTCCACAAGCCCGGCGATTGTTTGAGATGGCTCAGCCAGATTTCCGCGGGCGGACAACTGCTGCATCCCTCGGAAGTATAAAGTTCGACGAGCGGCGTTTGTTCGGCGGCGCTTTGAAATGTGAGTGCGGGTTGGGCGTGCGCGGTAATCGAAATGGTCACGATCAACGAAAGGCAAAAAATAATTTGCGTCATAAAATCTCCGAAGTTTTCAATTCATTTTCGATTGCTGCTGGATGTCGGAAATTAATTTGCGCGTGGCTGCGGCAACGGCATCCGGGTGTTCCCACGGAATAAAATGATTATAAGCTGGAAAAGTGAGCGCATCAAAAAGATTGCTCTTGCCGGCGGCGTCCAGTTGCGCGCGCATATACGCCACGTTGGCGAACGGAACCAAATTATCCTTCTCGCCGTGAAGCATGAGCACCGGCACGGAGAGATTGGCAAGCTGCGGTTTCAGGCGGATGAGATCACCCTTCAAAGTGATCAACTCACGATTGCACTGGCGCGCCGCGCGCGGCAGGATCCACGAAATAATCGGCCAATCGCCGATGCGCTGGATCAGCATCACATGTTCCTGCGCCGGGTCCACGCTCCCACCGATCAAGATCACGCCGGCCACTTGATTCGTAAATTTCAACGCCGCCTGCACCGCGATCGGCCCACCGTACGAATGGCCAATGAGAATCGTTTTATGCGGCGGACTGTTCGTAAGTAAGGCGCTGAGCGCATCCGCCTGGTCGGCAAGGCTCGGACGCCGTCGGGCAGGTTTGGAATCCACAAAGCCCGGACGTTCGAGCGCGAGGAGATTCGCGTTGGGAAACGGTTCGTCAAATTGCACGCGAAAAGCCGAGGCATCGCCGGGCGTGCCGTGAATGTAAACGAGGTTCCACTCGGCGTTGGTTTGCTTGAGTTCAAAATAACGAATGGTGTGGCCGTAGGAATCTTTCACCGTGTAGGCGGGAAAATTCGTCATCGCATGATCGTTGAGCGAATACAAAAAAATCAGCAGATGCAGATAGCTCATGGCCAGAGTGAATAAACCGATAACGACCACCACCAGAATGATAAGCCACCAGCGGCGCCGTTTGCGTTTCGGCGCGGCAGCGGAAGGCGTTGGTGATTTGGCATCATTGGGATCGGTCATTCGCGTTCAGCCTACGTCATAACTTGCGATATGTCGCGGGGTCGGCGCGCAAAATCAGCAACTCCCCTTGCCGTTCCACTTCGCCGGTTATCTCCACCGGCTCGGCCACGAGATCAAGCACTTGCTGGTTTACGGTTTTGCCATCAGCGGAAACCAGCAGCAAATAAATCACCGGCCCGGCCTTCGGTTGCACCACGAGCACGGGCGGAACACCACCACTGATGCAACGCACGGCGCAAGCGCGATGCGGCGTAAGTTCGCCCGGATTCATCACGCCGAGAAAACATTTGCTGTCCACGATTTCGCCCACAAAAGTTTCTTTGCCGAGCGACATGGTCGGCGGAATCGCCGCTGCGGGTGTTTTGGCATCGGCTTGAATCCATTCGTTTCGTGTCTCAAGCATGGTTTGATTGTCGCGATATATCAGCGCGCCCTTGAGCTTGACCGGATGGCCGTCGAGCGGCGCGAGGACGGCATGGTCGAGTCCAAATTTCCACTGCGCCACCAAATAATACGTTGAGTAATCGGACGCGATGCCATCGCCGTTGGGACGCGGGACGAGCAAATGCGGATAAGGCGATAATTCGAGGATGCCGGAAAAGTTTTTTTCCTCGCCATACTCGAACATCGCGCGGCCAATCGTGTGTTGCGACACGGCGAAAGCAATCGGCGCGATCAAGGCCAACAACAGCAAAGCAATGACGGTTTTGCGCACTTTTTTGCCGACACCTGGCGCGGCCTTCGCTTCCCAGCCGATGTAAAATTCATCGCTCATGTGGTGATCAATGCGGGTTCGGCGCGCACGCCGGCGGGGTTCGGTTTTCGTTGCACAAGCACGCGGCCATTTTTCACACGCACGTTGAAGGTCGGGACTTTTTCAACGAACGGCGGCGGCGAAGCGCCGGTATCGGGTTGATACTGGTAGCCATGCCACGGACAGGTGATGCAGCCGGAGACAATCTTGCCTTCGCCCAGCGGACCGTTTTGATGCTGGCAAACATTAGAGACGGCCGAGATTTTCCCATCGTATTTAAAGATGGCTACGCGCTCATCGGACAAACAAATCATGCGCGCGCGATTTTCGGGAATGTCCGAGACGGCGCAGACGTCAACGAATTCTTCCGGCGGCTGGCCGATATGCCATTCCGCATCCAGCCGGATTTCGCGGCGGGCGGCTTTCAGGTGCACGCTGGCAACCGTCACGAAACCGATTGCGACGGCGACCGTGTAAACCGGGCTGGTTTCACTTTGCAGAATTCCAAATACCACATGCAGCACGAGCAGTGCGTACGCGACATATACCAACATGTGCAAAGATTTCCAGACGGGCGCGCTCAAGTTCGCGAGCCAGAAATCGTGGCTGGTCGCCGCCATGAGAAACAAAATCACCAGCGCAAAAAAACCGAAGGCTTGGAACGGCACGGTAAAGATCGTTCCTTTAAATGGAGTAGAGACGAAAATGGCCAGGAAAGGATTGACGTCTCCGCCCGCGTGATAGGTCGCGAGGACGAAGATCGCATGGACGAGCGCGAGAATAAACATCGTCACTCCCGCATGCCGACGGTTGTAAAGTAGCGGAAGATATTTTGGATTGAGGCGGCAGAGCGGGCCGATGCACAGGATGACATGCAGCAACAGAAACGCGGCCGTGCCAAAGGCGCGCATGATCATGATCTCGTCGGTGACGTAGGGAAAAAGTTTTTCCGTCAGCACCGCGAACAAGCCGAGATAAATCGCCACGCCGCCAATCAGCACGGCATCGTAAAACCGTTTCTGCCGATTCCATTGAACTGCGACGTAGGCGGTTCCCATAATTTATGGATGCTTTAGGTCGAACGGGTGGGAAACGGTGACGACTTGCTGCTCGGCCAAACTGTAAAGCATGAATGAGCCCTCTCCAATCGTCACACTCGTGGGCACTGGCAGAACCACGCGCGAATTAAAACCCCCGAGCAGCACGGCGTTCGCGGGCAATTTATTTGTCTCGCCGCCTTTTGGAATCCAATAAACCAGCACGTCCGGCTTGACGATGGATTGCCCGCCTGAAAATTCCACGGCATACTCACCGCCATTTCTATCTTCGCGCCGGACTATCACCTCGATTAGCAGACCGTCAAACAAAGTATAATCACTTCCAATTTCCGCCTTAAATTTTCCCCAGAGATTGAGCCCGGGCGGCAATGCGGCCACGTTTGGAATCGGCTTCCTCGCGGCGATGCCAATGGCAAAAACGATCGGCAGAAAAATGCCGAGAGTCATGGCCGCACGGCGATGGCGCTGTCGCAAAGCCAAAATCATGGCGCTCTCCTTTCGTGCGCGGCGCGGCGATGGGCATTGCACTCTTCCGGCGGCTCGGTGACGCCGGATTTCCAGCGCCGCAACAGCAACGGCCAAAACGCGGCGGCTCCGGGAATGATCAGCAGGCGAAATCCCCAACTGCCACGCGCCGCATGCGGATCTATTTTCTTTACGCCGGCGCAGGCAAAAAGGATCGCGAACAAAAATCCGCAGGCCAGATATATGGCCAATAAAATGAGGAATGCTGCCGCGATCATGCGCTGGTTAGTCGAAGCGACGCATAAATCCTTACACTATTTGGACTGATGGTAAATAGGGAAGGATGAGATGTGGAGGGTGGTATTTCGGTCTGAGAAATTTACAACGTGTACCCGTCCCTATGAGCGCCGATTTCGCCAGGCCAAAAATTCGACGGTTATTGACCGCCGTTACAGTTCAAACTGATACACTTCCTACCGCCGGAAGATACAGCGTGAAGGTTGTGCCTTCGCCGATTTTCGTGTGGACATGGCAGGCGGCCTTGGCTTCTTTGATCAGGCGCTGCACGACGTTCAGGCCGAGACCCGTGCCTTGCGAGACGGATTTGGTCGTGAAGTAGGGATCGAAAATCTTGGGCAAAACCTCTGCGGGAATTCCCGGGCCGGTATCGCACACGGTAACCGCCAGCAACGGGCCGAAGTTGCGAAAATTTTCGCGGTTGATGAGGCGGTCCTCGGGGCCATCAACGAACTTTGACAAGTCCAGCGGCTGATGAACGCGATGGCCGGAAATGCGGACGGAATGTTTCTCCGGCGTGCATTGAAAACCATTGACCGCCAGGTTGAGCAAAATCTGGATGAGGTCCGTGCCATTTATCTTGATGGCGACTTCCTCGGTCATTGGCTCGATGTGAAATTCGTTTTCCTTGACGCTGGGATGGACGCGGATGAGCTGGTTCAAATCGGTCAGGATGTGATTTACGATGACCGCGGGATTTTCCTCGGGCTTCTGGCGCAGGAAACTGAGATAACGGCGGGAAATCTCGATGCAGTTGGTGACCTGGCGCGTGATCGTCTTGAGCCGGTCTTTCACGAAATCCAAATCATCGCCTTCGAGCCGGTTACTCGCGCCGATGCGCTGGCTCATCAACTGAATGAAACCGGAGATGACCGTGAGCGGGCCATTGATGTCATGGATGATGCTCGCGTAAATCTCGCCGCGGGTGCGGGTGATTTCCTCGTTGGTCTTCTGATTTTGAAGTTCCTTTTGAAGCTCCTGCAACTGGTCGCTGTTGTTGCGGATCTCCTCGCCGAGCGAGCGGCGTTCCATGGCGCTGGCCACGGCCTTGCGCATCGTGGAAATATCGAAAGGCTTGTTGAGATAATCGCACGCGCCCAACCGCAAAGCGAAGCGCAAAGTATCCACCGTCTCGTAGGCGGTGAGCATGATGACTTCGATGGCGGGGTCAACGGCCTTGAGATGCTCGAGCAATTCCACGCCCGACATGCCGACCATGCGGATGTCCGTGATGGCGACATCCACGCGGTTTTGCTTGGCAAGCTCGATCGCGCGCGCGCCGTCGTTGGCCATGAGTAAATTGTATTCTTCCTTGAAGACGACACGGAGGGACTGGCGCGGACCTTCTTCGTCGTCCACGATCAACAACGTGCGTTTTATGGGGGCTGGATCTAGCTCTGCTAAATTGGTCGCATGCATGGCTAATGATTAACTGCCACTATCACCGTCGCCGAGTCACAGATTTGCTGATACTTGTGTCAGAAAAACAGGAAGTTCACAAGTAGAATCACTCTCGGCCTCGGGACATGCAACGCAAAGGCCTCTGCGCCAATTAATTAATATGAAATCCCTCGGCGGGCGCGACCGGCAGGGTGATGCGCACTACGCCGGAACTGCCGCCTTTGGAGGCGACAATTTCGAGTTTCCCATGATGACGCTCGATGATCTTGCGGCTCACGGTCAAGCCGAGGCCGAGTCCAACATTGCGCGTCGTGAAGAATGGGGTGGGAATTTTCTCGCTCGCATCGGCCTTGAAGCCCGCGCCGTTATCGAGGATTTCAATCTCGACATCCTTCGGCGCTTCGCCATTGGCGTCGGCGCGGATATTCACGCCGATTTTCGGGTCGGTCGGATTTGCCTGAAGCGCATTGAGCATGACTTCGGACAAGGCGTGCTTGAGAGCGGTGCGGTCGCCCTTGACGATGATGGGCTTGGCACCGTTTTTGTATTCGAGGCGCGAGGCTTTGGCAGACTGATGCTTCTGTGCTTCTTCAAAGGCATCGGCAATCAGGCCTTCCATCGGGAACGCTTCCATGCTCACCGCCGAATCACGCGCGAGAAACCGCATCTGATTGATGAGGCGCGAAACGCGTTTGATGCCGTCAGCCATTGCGATTTCGAGCGTGGCGCGAAATTCAGGATCCTTATAGCGTTCCTTCAACAGTTGCTGATGCGTGGAAAGCGGGACGAGCGCGTTGCCGATCTCGTGCGCGAGGCGGTCAGCCATCGTAGTGACAAGACGCAGATTGGCGGCTTCGATCTCCAACTTGCGCAACTGTTCGGATTGCGTCAGATCGTCCGCCATTAATAATGCCGAGGCGGGCAGAACCGAACCTTGTTTCTGGAATGGAACCACGCTGACATTGAAAACGGCGTTCTGCGAATCTTCCGGCTGATATTTGAAAGTCGCGATGGCCGTGCCGGTCTTGAGCACCTGATAAACCTTGCTGCCGAGCGCGGGCGGCAGATCGCTGAACTCCAATTCGCCATTGCGGCGGCTGCCTTTGCTGAAACAATTACGCGCCGCTTTGTTCGCGTGGATGATGGTCAAGTCCTGGCGAACGACCAGGCACGCGCCGCTCAACTGGCGAAAAATATCCGCCATCATCTCGTGGTTCGCGGCCAACTGGTCGTGCAGCCAGATATTCTTGATCGCCAGCGCAAGCTCTTCGAGCAAATGGAAAATCAATTCCAGTTCGCCATTGACGAGCGGTTCGCCCGTGAGTCGCCCGTCAAAAACGGCGATGCCGATCAGCACTTCGCGGTCGAGAATGGGAATCGCCACTTGCGCGCCGAGCAACTCAAACTCCTGTTGCATTTCGACATCATGGCGGGCTTCTTCGCTGTTGCGGCGCAGGATGCGTCCGGAACGGAAAATATGGCCGCCAATGCCGCTCTCGAATGAAAGTTCAAAATGTTCCAGCAGGCCGTTTGGCAAACCCATCGCACACGCCTTGCGCAGCGACCGGGTGTCTTCCGTGGCATTTTTACCGGTGAACATGACGGAAGGTTCGCGCAGGAAAATCGCGGCGCGATTCACGCCCACGGTCTCGCGCAGGAGCAGCAAAAACTTTTTGAGCATCGCTTCCGAGTCCAGCGAGTGTGTCAGGATGGCGGAGAAATGCCGCAACACTTCCAGCGCCTGCAAAACGTGTTGGGAAACGGGCGCGGCGGGCCGCGCGGATTCCATCTGGCGCAACATCGGCTGGTTGCTGCCGCTCGCCGAGGGATTACTGACCGGCGCTGGTTTGCTGAAAATGCGTTCGAGAATATTATTGAGCAGGCGCGGACGGATGGGCTTGGTCAGGACCTGCGAGACTCCTTTGAGATAGGCTTCTTCTTCCCAGTCGCGCTGGGCGGCGCTGGTGAAAACAATCAGCGGGCAATTTGGAAGCTGGCGGCGAAGTTTTTCGATGACCCAGGTGGCGCGGACATCAGCGGTTTCAAGGTCCAGGATACATGCACTGAGCAGTCCACGGTGGAGCAAAGGCTCGGCCTCTTCGAGGTTGCTGCAATGGACGATCCGGTAGTTCTCAAGATTCAGCCCCGCCCGGATCGCCTCCGGAAACTCCGGATGTTCCGCAAGAATCAAAAGCGTTTTCATAGGCTCGTGCCTTTCACGAAAGTATGGGCGCGAAAGCCGGTATGACAAGAAGTATTTGGAGAAGCGCCCCCAACCCAGAGCGGAGGAACCATTCCGCTACCCAATTTTTTTCCGCAAGCATCTATGCAAATATACATCGTTTTTGAGCCAGTTGACGGTGATTTCCTGATTTGCATCAGGACGGCGTTTTAATTACCTATTAGCTGGAGCAAATGCAACGGGAGGAAATACTGACATTGGTGTCCGTAAAAATCCCATTGGGATATAGGACGAATATTCAATCCCTTAATGATCAAAATAAAAAAAATTCCGGATCATTTTTCGCCACGGATGGAACACGGACGAAACACGGAATAGCTGCAAAAAAACTAACTCGGAAATTGGTAACTCATCGGTTTCCCAAAATCCGTGTTTAATTCGTGTTCCATCCGTGGCTAAGAAAACTTGAAACTTCCCCCTATTCTGACGTCAGCATTTTTTCCCACAGCGCATTATTCAACAATACTTTTTGCAGAAGCTCGGGATTTTCCTCGCTCACGGCGGGTTGATTCGGGTTGGCCAGCAGGCGCACGCTGAAGACGGTTCCGTGGGGCTTCGCGCTCCGCGCCTCGATGCGTCCACCGTGATGATGCACGATGAAATAGCACGCGATCAGGCTGATGCCGTATTCCTGCGGACTGTCCGCGCGCAACACGAACGGATCGAACATCACGCGCAACGCCTCCGCCGACAGGCCAGGACCATTGTCCTCGATCTCGAGAATAATTTCGCGGCGTTGTCCGGTGGATTCCGGCGATACGCGCGCCGAGAATGTGATTTCACTGCCCGCCGGCAAACTCGCGATTTCGTCCTTCAACAATAACTCGAACAGGCGGATGAACTTCGGCTGGTCCACCATCAACGGCGGCAACGTGTCGGGAATGTGATTGATCACTTTCAGTTTCGCCGCGTCCAGGCGCGGTTTCATGGCGGTCAAAACTTTCGCCACGATTTCATCCAGTCGGATTTTGTCGGCGAATTGAAAGGGCGGCCGTTCCGAGGCGAGCCACAAATCCTTGAGCAGGTCGTTGATCTTTTCGATCTGGCCTTGCACGTTCTGGTAATAATCCTTCCAGAAATCCGGGTTGCGCAAATTCCCGAGGTCCACTTTCTCCTCCTGTAATTTCATCGGCGTCAAATCCAGAAAAGTTTTCACCGCGACGAGCGAATTGCGGATGTGATGGCTCAACCCCGCCGCGAGCAATCCCAAACTGACCACGCGGTCGGCCACCATCATCTGGTGGAGCACGGCGGTTTTTTCGCGCAGGAGCTGGTCGCGCTCTTGTTGCACCATGAAATATTCCAGGCCGCGCTTGAGCGTGATCTCCAACTGCGGCGGGTCCCACGGTTTATTCACGAATTTATAAATCGCGCCAGTGTTCACCGCGGCGACGACCGCCTCGGTGTCCGTGTAGCCGGTGGCCATGACGCGGATGATGTGCGGGCGCAGTTGGCGCACCTGTTCGAGCAGCCACACGCCTTTTTCACCGGGCATGCGCTGGTCGGTCATGAGCAAGCCGATCTCGTCCTTGTGTTCCTCCAGCAATTTCAAACCTTCCTGCGCGCTGTTGGCGGTCATGATCCAAAATTCATCGCCGAATGCGCGCGAAAAAGATTTCAAGGATTTCTCTTCGTCGTCCACATAAAGCACGGCGAATTTTTTGTAGTTAGGCAGGCTGCTCATAAATTTTATGCGGCGGTTTGGGTCACGGCGACGTCGGCGGCCACGAAGGGAAATTCCAGCCGGAACTCGGAATATTTCCCGCGCGCGCTCTGGACGGAAATGCGCCCCTGATATTCGTGCACGATGCGATAACAAATCGTCAGGCCCAGGCCCATGCCTTCGCCAACGTCCTTGGTCGTGAAGAATGGGTCGAACACCTTATCCAGCGCCTGCGCTTCGATGCCTTCGCCATTATCGCGCACGGTGACGATGACTTTGCCGCTTTCAACGCGGCCTTCGATGCTGATCTTCGGCTGCTCATCGTCCGCGAAATTTTTCCGCCGCACGGCGTCGAGCGAATTTTGCAACAGGTTCACGAACACTTGCAGCAGTTTGTTGCGATTGCCGTGGATCAACAGATGTTCCGGCAATTTCTGTTCGACCAGCACCTTGTCCTTCCATTCGCTGCTGAGAAAACGCAGCGCGGAACCAACGATCAGCGGCACTTCGACGGCATCGCGCATTTCCGTGTCGGGATGCGTGAACGATTTCAAGTCCGACACGATGCTGCGCACGCGCGCGATGCCTTCATTCACTTCGTCGAGCACTTCGCCGTACTCCGCCTGCTGTTCGGGAGCGACGTGTTGGCGCTTCTTTTGCAGCGTGTAAAGCCCGGTCGTGGCGTAGTTCAACGGATTGTTGATCTCATGCAGGATGCCCGCGCTCATGCGGCCGAGCGAAGCCATCTTCTCGGTTTGCACGAGCAGCGTCTCGGTTTCCTTGAGTTGCTCGATAGTCTTTTCGAGCACTTGTTTTTGCCGCGCCAGGTTCATCCGATTTTGGTGCGACTCGACCAGATTGCGCACGCGCACGTGCAGTTCAGAAGTTGAAAACGGTTTCGAGAGAAAGTCATTCGCGCCGGCGGAGAGCGCGGTCAGTTTCGTTTCCTCATCCGCGCGCGCGGTGAGAATGACGATGGGAATCAGTTGCGTGCTCGGCTGCTGGCGCAATTCGCGGCAAACCTGCAAGCCATCTTTCTCCGGCATGTTCATGTCCAGCAGAATGACATCCGGCACAACCGCGAGCGCTTTGTCCACGGCTTGCTGGCCGTCCACGGCTTCGACGACATTATAATGGCCGTGTAATTGCGATTTAAGAAACCGCAACATATCCGGTTCGTCGTCTGCCACCAGCAGCGTCGGCTGCGAACTGTTCTTTTGCACCACGAGCGTTTGCGGTTTGTCCTGAGCAGTCGCCGTGACGGGAAATAATTCCGCGCGCCGATACAAATTTGACAGCCATTCCTCCGATTGCACCGCGGGTGCAGGCGCATCGGCAGACTTGGCGGCAATGGCGGGTGCGGGCGCATTGTTGACAACGGGCGTCGCGGACTCGGCGGCCAAAGGCGCAGGTAAAGCAGGCTCCGTTTTCGCAACCGCCGGACCTTCCGCTTGCATGTACGGCAGAATGACAGTGAACGTCGTTCCCTTCCCTTCCTCGCTCGTCACGGAAACTTTGCCGCCCTGGATTTCCGTCAATTCTTTCACCAGCGACAAACCGATGCCCACGCCCTGGTATTTTCGCTTGGACGAATTGTCCGCTTGCCAGAACCGGTCGAACACGAACGGCAAATTCTTCGCCGAAATTCCGACGCCAGTATCTTCAACCGTCAAGGCGATTTGTTCCATCCGCAAGAACACGCGCAATGTCACGCAACCCCCCGCAGGAGTAAATTTGAGCGCGTTGAAAACCAGATTCAGCACGGTCTTTTCCAGCTTGTCGCGATCCACCAGCACCGCGCCCAATTCCGGCTGCACCTCGTTCACCAGCTTCAAGCCCTTGATGTCCGCCATCTGTTGCGCCGCGCCCATCAAGCCGCGCACGAACGCCAGCATCTCGACCGGTTCGCGTCTCACTTCCATGCGACCCGATTCAAGCCGCACCAAGTCAAGCAAATCGTTGATCAATTTCAGCAACCGCATGCCGTTGCCGTGCATGATCGAAAGCAAATTGCGCGTCTGCTCATCGAATTGCTGGCTGCGGCTATGCAGCATGCTTTCCAGCGGCGAAAGCAACAGCGTCAGCGGCGTGCGCAACTCATGGCTGATGTTCGCGAAGAACCGGTTCTTGATCTGGTCCAATTCCTTCAATTTCTCGTTGCTCTCGGCCAGCAACGCGCGGCTCTTGTCCAATTCGTAACGCAACGTGAATTCGCGAAAGCGCAACTGATTGAAAAAATAATTGCCGGTGACGACGATGATTCCGGTCAACCCGAGAAAATAAAGATTGTTGAAAATGTCCTTGGAGTGCTCGCCGATGCCTTGCGGGACGCACGCCGCGAAATACATGATCAACACCCCGATCACCGCGAGCAGCGATTCCAGCGTGCTCCAATGCACCACCACGCTCACCGCCAGCAAAATCAGATTCAATCCCGCGTAATACGGCGAGTCCGGTTTGTGCAGAACGTAGATCATCCACGCGATCGAACCGGCGGGCAGGAGTGCGATGGGCAATCCCAGCACTTTGTAGTTCTTCCGCCCGAATTTCGTGAAGTGCAAAACGAAAATCCCCGAGACGAGAAACGATACGATCAGCCGGGCGACGAGAAACGTGAGCGTTTTTTCGGGATACATCGCGTAGTCAAGCGTCACGCCCGCGGGCATGAGTACGACCACCAGCGCCGACGCCACCTTGCCGGTGCTGATCCGTTCCTGCTGCTCGTTCTTGAGGAACGCAGCTTTGAATTCGGGATCTTTCAGTAGCGCGGACTCAGGCATGGGCGGACTTTCTTACTTCAAGAATCACGTTCACTCCGGTGACGTCGCCATAGACTTCCACATTTTCGTCCTCGGCTTTTTGCGGGCGCAGCGTGCGGAATTGCGCGCCGTTGCGGTAAATCAAATTCCAATCGAGCAGATGTTCCATGCCGTTGCGCATCGGGTTGGAAGGCTCCACATTCGTCGCCAGCACCAAACCGCCGGGCAATGTCATGTCGTAGAAAATATTCATCAGATGCTTGCACGCCGGGTCGGCAAGGTAATCGAACAGACCGGCGCAATAAACCATGTCGTACTTGGGTTGTTCGCCGCGTGGCCGCGCGTATTCCTTGAGCACTTGCAGCACCGATTTCTTTTGCAGTTGCACCTCAGTGCGACGGCTGTGGTTCCGCACCATCGTGGACAATCTTCCCTGCGTGTATTGCAGCGTCTCGTCGTTGAAATCGAGCAACGTGAATTGCGCGTTGTCGCTGATCGGGCATTCCTGGAGAAAACGCTGGATCTCGAACGCCGGTCCGCAACCCAGGTTCAAAATCTTCGCCGGCCGTCCGCCGCGCGCGGCCCGAGCGGTTTCCTGGATAAGCCGGTCACGCAAATATTTGATGCGATTGCGATGCGCCTCGGCGGGCATCTGGCGGAGGAACCAGGTGTTCAATACTTTTGCGAACAGCGATTTGCCTTCGTAAAGGTCGCGCACGATCATGTTCACCATTTCGTAATCGCCCGCGTAACCCAGCGGCTTCTCGAAAGTGCGATGCGCAAACGGCGCGCATAAAACCAGCGGATGCAACTGCCGCCGCATATAACTGCGATGCGCCTCGCGGATATTTTCGTCAAGGCTCAGGGCGATCGTTTCGAATTTTTCAAAAAGCACGTCAATGCACGGGAGGATCGGCGCGACGAGTTCGCGCGTGACGCGTTCCTCCGTCTCCGCCTGTTCCGCTTCCGGTGCGGCGCGGACCACCAATTCCACCTGATTTAGCCACAACCGCAGATCCATGAAGAAACTCTGCATGTCCGCGATGATGATCTTGTATTCGGGAACGATGTTGTAGAGCTTCTGCCAATCCTGAATGAATCCATCGAACTCTTTTCGCAGCGCGCCGTTCATGGATTGAGCGGCCGTCAATTCGAGATCGAGCCAGAAACTTTCGCTCAAGCTCGCTTCACAGACTTCCACTTGATCGGTGGCGACCAGGCTGCGAATCGTCGCGCGCCCGGAATAGATCACGCGTTTGCGCAAAATGATCTGGAATTCCTTCAACACCTCGGACACCCGCAATCCGCTGCCCGGCCCATAGACTTCAAACACCACGGCAAAGCGCGTCAGCTTGGCCATCGAGGCGTGGAGTTCCAGCCCGTCGCTGTTCCGGCAAACGATTTGGCAATCTTCGGAAAAACTATTCATGTGGTTCTTATAGAATATGCGCGATGCCGCCGGTGGGCAATTTTTGACCGGCGGTCGGCACATTTGGCATGGCGCGGGCGGCACGATTGAGCGCCGCTCGCGTATAATCTATCTGCGCGCTTGGTTGCATCTAATTATTTGGGTGAAGCCGCAAGTACCATGCCTAAAACTTTTTGCGGACGAAATCATGAAGCCCAGGCCCCGTTTTTTCGTTCCACAAAGCCCATTTATGCTCTCCTTATAGTCTCGATTCCCCACTACCGAACAGGTTTATTTTATCCTACCGGCTTGTCAGACGTTTAGACTTCGCCTATTCCGATTGATGGACAAAAAACGTGTGGTATGGCATCTGCTCTGTCCGAACCGATGACGAAACGAAACCGTTCGACGAAAAACATTGCCGCCTCGATGGCGGTCGAAATACTGTCTCACAATCCCAACCAACATTGCCCTATGACTACTACCGGAAATATGGTCCAAGGCGTTCCCACTCCTGGCTCCTCACTGCGCACGTCGCGCGGCAAGGTCCTGTTTGGCGCCACTGTCCTGTCTCTTGCCGCGCTCGTCTCGTCTCGTGGCACAGCCCGTGCCGACGGATTCCGCCTCCCCAATCAGGACCCGGAAGCCATTGCCCGCGGCAACGCCTTCGTCGCCACCGCCGATAATCCCTCCGCTATTTATTATAACCCTGCCGGCATTACCCAACTTGAAGGCCAGAATGTCAGCGCCGGATTGTATGTGATTTCCACGGGCGGCAAATTTGAAGGAGCCAATGGTGCTACGGCCGAAACCGATCGCGGCTTTACCGAAGTTCCCCAATTTTATTACGTCAATTCCTTAACCAACTATCCCATCTCTTTCGGCGTCGGCGTGTATGTCCCTTACGGTTTGGGCATTGATTATCGCGATCCCTCGTTCCGCAATGTGGCCCAGAACGGCAACTTGCTCTACGCCACGATCAACCCGGTCATCGCCTGGAAAATCAATCCTCAGCTTTCCATCGCCGCCGGCCCCACGATCAATTATTCCAAAGTCCAATTCAACCAGGGTGTAGTAGCCGATCCGGATCGTTTGCATCTTGTCGGTGACGATTACGATTTGGGTTTCAACGCCGGCGTCCATTATCAACCGTTCAAGATGTGGTCGTTCGGCGTGAATTATCACTCTGAGACGACGATGGATTACAAAGGGCACTCGACCGTCAGCGGCACTTCGTTTCTTGGACCGTTCGCATTTGATGGCTCGAATCCCCTGAGCGCCAAAGTTCGTTTCCCGCAATACGCCGTCGGTGGTATTTCGTTCCGGCCGACTGAAAATTGGAATATCGAATTCGACCTCGATTGGACCGACTGGTCCGAAACCAAGCAAATCAGCGTCAACGGAAACCTTGGTGCATCGGGCGCACCCATTCCTTCGCTGCCGCTGAATTATCGGTCGAGCTTCATGTATGATTTCGGCGTGACGCGCAAATTCGGCAAAGGCTGGTTCGTCAGCGTCGGCTACATCTATAGCGAGAATTCGAGCCCCGACGCGAATTACACTCCCATCATCCCGGATAGCGATTTGCACCTGTTCAACGCCGGTTTCGGCCATCACGGCGAACATTGGGGTTGGGCGTTCTCCTATACGGTTGCTGTAAATCCGAGCCGCCAGGTCGCCAACAGTTCTTACGGGCCGTCCGTGGATGGCGATTACCGCACCATCAACAACGCATTCAACGGCTCCGTCAGCTACAAATTTTAGGCAAAATCCCGTCGCCGTTATTACGACTAGCGGCAACATTAAAGCCAGCCTCACGGCTGGCTTTTTTATTTTTATGGGGCAAAGATAAGGAACGAATAAGCTTCCACCGTAGCGGCGGTCTATGACCGCCGTTTTTCAACAGATTCGGCGATCAGAGACCGCCGCTACAGGTTGAAATTTTTCAGCTGATACACTTCTCCAAGAACGACTGGATGGGTAATATTGCGCAAAATTTATAAGCGCAAACGCCCTCGAATAAATTTACAGCAGCTCTAAATTTCACCGCTGCTTCTCATTAACCCCTTGCTTCAGCAAGGGGATCGCGGGCGCAATAGACTGCTCCAACCGCTTCAGCGGTTTTCCCTTTCATTCTTCTCCAACGCTCGCATTGCCATCCGTTCCAATAAACTGTATCAACAACTCGCTATGCAAACGTCGTATCCGCTTCGCCTGCATTTGAAGGACAAGCGACTTTTTGAACGAGCTGCTCGTTCGGCCGGGATTTCGCTGGTTGAATTTCTTCGCCGGGCGGCACGGGAAAAAGCGAAGTCGAGGAAGAAAAAAGCTGCTTGCCTAAGTTATCCAGAGATTGAGGTTAATCCTAAAGCGGAGGCGAGCCCCAGGAAATTCATTCGCCCAAAATTGTCTGCTCGCCATCGCTAGCGCAGTTTTCCTGTCGCTAGCAGCCTAACCACCGCGAGATTTCCTCCCACCCTAAACCACATCCGAAAGCACGCTCGACAAATCCATCTCGATTTCCTTCACCCAGTTCCGCACCCACGTTTCCGGCACCGCTGACGACGTCGTCAATTCGGGATGCACCTGGATCGTGAGGCTCAGGCGATTCTGAAACGTCACGCAGCCCGCACCCAGTAATTGGCAGCGCAACACCGGCGGGGTAAAGATCCATCCGCCGAGGCAGCCCGGCGCGGTGATTTTTTTCTCGGCATCCCAGTCGCCGAGATTTGAGAAGCCGCCCAAATACCATTCCGGCATGCAACGGCCCGTTTCCACGAACTTTTTCTTCGCCCCGTGGCTCAGCAACCGCCCCGACTCGTAGGCATACCAATTTGCCCAATGCTCGCCGCGTCCGAGCGCCGCGTAAATTTTCTGATGGATGTCATGCACCGTCTCGTAGGAGCAGACCTTCACGCCGATGTAACTCGAATGGTTCGAGGTATCGCTCCCGCGCTTGACCTTGCCGCGCAAATTCACCGGAACCATCCACGGGATCACCGCGGCTTCATCCTGCAAATCGGGCCGCACGGCCTTGCTGAGATGCTTGAGCAAAAATGAATTCACCGTCACGCCGCCTTTGCGGCACGCGCGGCGCACCTGCGTGGTTTCCGTTTCCTCAAAAACATGCCACGCGACCGCGGGCGGCGGCTTGGAATTGGTCGTGGGTTGCGTCTCCCCGCCAAGTTGCCCCCACTTCAAGGGATGCCGCGACTTCAAAAGTTTGGGAACCGATTTGACCAATGGCATCCATGAAGGATTGGACGGATGCTTGATGGCTGCCAGGCGCGGTAATTGCGCCCCCCGCTGGCGCAGGATGTCCGCGAAACCGCCAATCCCGTCAAATTCCGTGTGCCGCAAAAAAATCCATTCCGGCTCGGTCGCGCCCGGCGGCACGCGCCCGAAGCGGATGCCGATGTATTCGCCCAGCTCTTCCGCGGCAATGAACCAGGATTCAATCGGATCGAACTCTTGTTCAGCCATATATCATTAGTGTTATCGGTTTAATCGTCATGCGTCAATGTCCCAACGGGCCGGTGGCAATTACTTCTAACCAAAAACCAGCCGGCCTCGCCAGTTACAACCGGCTTGTAATTCCCGTTTCATTCAGGTGATGACCGAAATATTTCGGTTCTCGCGAAAAAAATTCTTTCCTCGCGACTCACAAGTGCCTTATTCCTCATCGGACGATGGCGAAAAAAAGTGAATCGCAAATGCTCCTTCCTCTTTGAGGGGCGGCAAAAACTTTTTTTGCGATTATCGCTAAAACACTTGGCAAGAGACGGTTATTATTATTAAATCACATATTCATTTTTGTTCGGCGCGGTCGGCGGAATTGGGTGGGACGCACATGACCAGTATTTGTTGTTATGCCGATAAATCCTCAACCAGCTAACGCGGATGACCGTAACGACGGTCTGGATTTCGTAAGTGTCCTCCGCGATTGCTTAGATTGTGCCGTGATTTGTTTCGACGAACGGCAGGCTATCACCGCGTTCAATCCCCAGGCGGAACAACTCACCGGATTGAAATCCACCCAGGCGCTGGGAAAAAGTTTTGACCTGCTGCCCGCCTCCCTGCAACCGCTCATTGCCGAAACTTTTTCCACCGGCCAGGCCATCAGCGAACGCCGCATCCTTTTCCGCGACCAAAAGCGCGGCGACCTCGCCATCCAGGTCAGCACCACACCCACGCGCGCGCCCGGCGGCGGCACGAGCGTCACCGTCGTGCTCAATGATATTTCGACCGTTCGCAAGTGGGAAGCCAACATGCGCCGCCTCGACCGCCTGCACAGCATGGGCACACTTTCCGCCAGCATGGCGCACGAAGTAAAAAATGCCTTCGTCGCCGTCCGCACGTTCGTGGATCTGTTGCTGGAAAAAAATCGCGATGCCGACCTCGCCGACATCGTGCGGCTGGAAATGAACCGCATTGATTCCATCGTCGGCCAGATGCTCAAATTCTCCGGCCCCGCCAAGCCCACGATTTCCTCGGTTCATCTGCACTTCGTCCTGAACAAGTCGCTCCTGCTCATCCAGCATTTGCTCGACGAAAAGAAAATCAAAATGACGCGCGCTTTCAATGCCGCGGATGACCTCGTCGCCGGTGACGCCGACCAGATCGAACAAGCCTTGCTGAATCTTTTCTTCAACGCGCTCGACGCGATGGATGACAATGGGCGGCTCGAAGTTTCCACGGACATTTTACCGGGTGAAACCACGCTCGAAGGCTTGGCGCCGCTGCCCGGGGGCCATTTTCTGCGCCTCATCATCCAGGACAGCGGCAGCGGCATTTCGGACGAAAACATGGAGCGCCTGTTCGAGCCGTTTTTCACCACCAAGCCCGATGGCACCGGCCTCGGCCTCGCCATCACGCGCCGCATCATCCAGGAACACCGCGGCCTGATCTCGGTCCGCAGCGAGCCGAACAAAGGCACCGCCTTCACCATTCTTTTGCCGGCCAGCGTGAATAACTGAGCCTTTGCACGCATGCCTCGCAGTTATCAGGTCGCCATTCTCAGTGACATCCATTATGCCTGCGCCGCTGAACAGGCTCTCGGCAACGATTACGAAATCCGCGAAGTCGCCAATCCCGCGTTGCGCCTGTTCATCAAAACCTATCGCCGCCATATCTGGTTGCGCGAACCGCTCGGCCAAAATGTGCGGCTCGATGAATTTATCGCGCGCGCCGGTTCGCCGGACTGGGTCATCGCCAACGGGGATTATAATTGCGACACCGCCTTCGTCGGCTTGAGCGACGACAATTCGCTGCAAAGCGCCCGCGAATGCCTCGGCAAACTTCGCGAAAAATTCTCGCCAAATTTTCGCGCCACTCTCGGCGATCACGAATTCGGCAAACTCAGTTTTTTTGGTGGACGCGGCGGCATGCGGTTAGAAAGTTTTCGCCGGGCGCGTGAGGAACTCGGTCTTCAAACTTTCTGGCAGGTCACGCTGGGGAATTACGTTTTGATGGGAGTGACGTCTTCGCTCATTGCGCTGCCGCTGTTTGGTCCCGATATTTTACCAGACGAATTGCCGGAATGGAGGCGTCTTGCCAGTGAGCACCTCGCCGAAATTGGCGAAGCGTTTGCCGCTCTTCAACCGCACCAGCGCGTGCTGCTTTTTTGTCACGATCCGTCGGCGCTGCCTTTTCTCTCGCGCGAAAAAGCTGTTCGCGAAAAACTTTCTCAAGTCGAACAAACCATCGTCGGCCACTTGCACTCGAATCTGATCTATCGCAACAGCCGCGTGCTCGCGGGCATTCCGCCGATTCGTTTTCTGGGTTCGACCGCCAGGCGCATGAGCACCGCTCTTTCCGAAGCGCGGCATTGGCGTCCGTTCAAGGTGCGCCTGTGCCCATCGCTCGCGGGAATTGAATTATTGAAGGACGGCGGCTATTACACCGTTGAATTGGATGACGACGCCGTTCGTCCGGCGCGTTTCCAATTCCATCATCTGAAACGCTGATTCAAATTGCCGCAACTGCCAGTCGCGGTCGAAAGCCCAGCCATTCCTTCAGCCACACGAAGGCCGCGCGCAAACCCGTGTCGCGTACGCCGGGCAAGCCGTAAATCACCGCCAGTTCCTGTTCATGCGACCGGTAGCGCGGCGGCAACAGCATCACCGAACGATTCTGCGCGCCCTCCACTTTTAATATCTCCGAATAAACCAAACCGCGTCCCACAGTATAAATTCCCACGGGCAAAGCCAGCGTCCGCCGCGGCAGCACGAGCCACGGATGATAGTGAAAAATCAGGTTGCCTTGCGGATCGTTCAACAGCTTGCCGTAAGTGCGAATCGGCACGCCCTGGGTTTTGCGCCCGAGAAACATGGCGTTCGCCGTCTGGTCCGGCACGAACCGCCGCGCGTGGTTCGTCAGGTAATCCCAAATAAACGTCATCCCAAAATGCGAAAGCCGGAACGACCATCCCGCGATCAGCGACGCCGCCAAAATAATCAGGAGCGACCACGCCGCGCCCAGCCACGGATTTAAGAAGGCCGAAATCACCACCGTCGCCAGGAGCGCGAGCCGGAATAATTTCAGCAACGCATCCAAAACTGGAAACGGGCTTAGCAAGATCAAAATATTGATCGCATTCGACGCCAAGAACACGATGAAGAAAGCGAGAATCAACGCTGGCACCAGCGCGCCGGTGTAAATCCACGCCGGACTCACGACCGCCAGAAACCCATGCGCCGCGGTCGTGTTAAACGATGCCGGCACCGCCGCGCCGGAAGTTTTATAAATCGTCGCCACCAATGGCACAAACGCGCCGATCAAAATCAACGCGCTTACCTTATGTTGAATCACCTCCAACACATCGAACGGCTTTTTGAAAACCGCCGGAACCGCCATTCCGAATACGTCCTTGAGCGCGCAGATTCCCACGATGACCAACGCCGGTATCCAAAACCACGGCTGCGCGAACCACGGCAGTTGTCCGCGCGCCATGATGGGTGCCTGATAATATTTCCACGCGCCCACCGCCGCCGCGCCAAACAACGGCGAGATCGCCACGCCCGTGATCGTCGAAACCGCCTGCGCCATTTCCACTCCCGGTGGCGCATTTGTAGCCGCAGGATTCGCAGCCAGGACCGATCCCTTGATTGGCGCACAAGCCATCAGCAGCGCGATAAAAAGCGGTAAGAAAAAAATCCTTCTCATCGTGAAACACTCGACCGTACCCGCATGACTGTAAAGTGGAATTTGGCCTCATGTTTATAATCCTGAAACTATCTAAATGAGTCTTCAACCAGCCATTGCAAGCTATCCGGCAGCAGTTCCGAAGCATATTCCAAATGAATAACGCGGCGGTGCCCAGGATTTTTTGCCAAGCTTTGCCACAACTTTCCGCTTATTGAACATATGTTTTGACTGATATTTGCCATTCGGTTTTCATATACACATGAGAGCCGCCACACCAGGGTTGTCACCCGCGCATTAAATTATGCACTTACCACGACCAAAAAAATTTTAAGCCGCGCTACAATATGAGTGAGTATTACTACATCACCCGAAACTCTGGCCCTTTTGTCAAAGAAGGTTGCCGAGAGATTACCGAGACTGAGTGGCGTTCCGCTGTTGCTGCTATTCCAGAGCTTGCACTTGAACAGCCTGACCATTCAGGACCACGTGGCGCTTTAACAGGCGTTTGGGCTGTGTGGCGTTCTTATCCGGCCGGCTATCCAGCGTGGTTTGTTCTCCTCCGAAATGGCGATGTCGAGGTGAAAGGCATGGATGAAACCTTGTTTGCTAAGTTCAAGCAGCTTGCGACATTGCTTGGTGGACGGATTTTTTGCGAGACAGGAGAAGAATTTATATGATGTTCTTCCGTGGCTGCTAAACTTAGTTTCTCCGCGCCTCCGCGTCTCCGCGTTTAAAAACCGCCGCCCCAAAATTCCTTTCGACCTCCGCCTCAAAGCCGTCTAAAATTTTCCGAAATGTCCGTTGAAAAAGAACTCACCCCGATGATGGCGCAATACCGCCGCATCAAGAGCGAGCTGCCCAAGGATGCGCTTCTGCTCTTTCGCCTCGGGGATTTTTATGAGCTTTTTTTTGACGATGCCACCGTCGGCGCTCAACTGCTCAACGTCGCCCTCACCAAGCGCGGCGTGGTTCCCATGTGCGGCATTCCCTTTCACGCCGCGAACAATTACATCTCGCGCATTCTCAGGGCGGGCCGCAAAGTCGCCATCTGCGATCAGGTCGAGGAAGCCCGTCCCGGCCAGCTTGTCAAACGCGAGGTCACGCAAATCCTCAGTCCCGGCACGCATTTCGACGAACGCATGCTCCAGGCCGAGCGCAATAATTTTCTCGCAGCCGTTTATGGCGTTGGAAAAAATTTCGGCCTCGCGCTGGTGGACCTCACGACCGGCAGTTTCAAATGCACCGAAGTCGAAGGCGAACCGGCCTTGCTGACGGAACTGGAGCGGTTGCGTCCCGCCGAAATCATTGCGCCCGCGATGGCTGTTGCGCTGCAATCCCTGTTGCGCGAAATGTTTCCGATCGTCAATTCCTACGAGGAGTGGGTTTTCGCCCCGGAGACGGCGCAATTCACGGTGCGCGATCATTTCAAGGTCGCCTCGCTCGATGGTTTCGGGCTCAAGAATAAATTCGCCACCATCGGCGCGGCGGGCGCGGTGCTGCATTACCTGACCCAACACCTGCGGCGCGACGTCGCGCATCTCACTTCGCTCGGTTGCTATCGCACCGCCGATTATCTGAATCTCGACATCACGACGCTTCGCCATCTTGAGATTCTTGAACCACTCCATCGCGACGCCCCGCGCGCGGCCACGCTTTACGGCGCGCTCAATCGAACCACCACACCGATGGGCGCGCGCCGCTTGCGCGACTGGCTTTCGCAACCGCTGGGCGATGCCCTCGCCATCCGCCGCCGCCAGAACGCCGTGCAATCGTGGATCAACCACGGTTCTTCGCTGGAAAAATTTCGCGCGCAACTGGCCAGCGTCCGCGATCTCGAACGCACCATTGGACGCCTCAGCACCGGCACGGGCAATGGCCGCGACCTCGCCGCTCTCCGGCTCGCGCTCGAACAGTTGCCCGCGCTGAAACAAATTTTGCGCGAAGTGGAAAATGAAATGGCGCCATCGCCTTCCGATTCATTGAGCGAAACCGTTTTCGCCGGCGATGAAAAATCGGATGTTGCATCGCCAAGCCTGTTGGCCGAGTTGGATGCGCAGATCGCCGAACTGCCCGCCATCGTTGAATTGATTTCCCGCGCCATTGCCGATGAACCGCCGCTGGCCTTGAAGGATGGCGGATTGATTCGCGATGGCTTCGACCCTGCGCTCGACGAGTTGCGCCAGGCGTCGCGCAGCGGCAAGGATTGGATCGCGAAATTGCAGCAGGACGAGATCGAGCGCACGGGCATTGCTTCGCTCAAGGTGCGATTTAATTCCGTGTTCGGCTATTACATCGAAATCACGCGCAGCAATCTCGACAAGGTTCCGCCGCAATATATCCGCAAGCAGACCATCGCGAACGGCGAGCGTTTCATCACGCCTGAGTTGAAGGAGATGGAGGGAAAAATTTTGGGCGCGGAAGAACGCAGCCTCAAACTGGAATACGAATTATTCCTGCGCGTGCGCGAAGGCGTGCTCGGTCACTTGGCGCAAATCCTCGGCAGCGCGTCGGCGCTCGCGCAACTCGACGTGCTGGCGTCCTTCGCCGAAACCGCGCGGTTGCACGGCCATTGCCGTCCGCAAGTTGGCGAGGCGGGCGTCCTGCTGATTCGCGATGGACGCCATCCCGTGCTTGAGCAAAATCTGAACGAGGAACGCTTCGTTCCCAACGACACGCAACTCGGCGCGGGCGCGCAAATCGCCTTGATCACCGGCCCGAACATGGCGGGCAAGAGCACTTACATCCGGCAGGTGGCGTTGCTCGCGTTGCTCGCGCACACCGGTTCGTTTATTCCAGCGGCGGAGGCGCGCATTGATTTGGTGGATCGCATCTTCACGCGCATCGGCGCGAGCGACGACCTCGCGCGCGGCCAAAGCACCTTCATGGTGGAGATGACCGAGACCGCCAACATCCTGAACAACGCCACGCCGCGCAGCCTCATCGTGCTCGATGAAATCGGCCGCGGCACGAGCACCTTCGATGGCTTGAGCCTCGCGTGGTCCATCGTGGAGCATTTGCACAATCAAGTCGGTGCGAAGACGCTGTTCGCGACGCATTATCACGAGTTGACGGAACTCGCGGCGCGCTTGCCACGCCTGAAAAATTTCAA
>DATAUW010000008.1 GCA_036268055.1 Verrucomicrobiia bacterium
ATATGAAGATTATGACCACCCTTTCAATTATAGCTGGACACGAGTGCGCTGCCGCGCAGCCGTCCCAAGTCCCGCAGGGACGCCCGACCTTAGCCCAGCCATTTATGGCTGGGTTTTAATTGGTGTCCAATCAAGTCCCGCATGGGACGAAAGAAGTGTAAAAAATTAACGTAGCGTGATCCGTCAACATCCCAAAAACTCGAAAACCCCCGCGTGCCTTAGGACAACGGCATTTTCCCATTCCGCGTCACTCATGTTTTTCCCGGCTCCCCGGCGTCTCGCAACCAATCATACCACGCATCCAGTCCGTCGCCGCGCGTTGCGGACACGCGAAAAATTTTTGCGCGCGGATTCAATTCGTGCACGCGTTTTTCAAACGCCGCCACGTCGAATTGCACATGCGGCAGCAAATCCATTTTGTTCAACACCACCGCGTCCGCCCCGCGAAACATGTGGGGATACTTCGCCGGTTTGTCATCGCCTTCAGTCACCGAGGCCACCACCGCGCGCGCCTGTTCGCCGAGGTCGAACATCGCGGGACAAACGAGATTGCCCACGTTCTCAATCATCACCAGCGAACGCGCCGGTGGATCGAGTTGCCTCAAGGCGCGGCCCACCATCGCGGCGTCGAGATGACAACCCGCGCCGGTATTGATCTGCACCACACTTGCGCCCGCGGCGCGAATGCGCTCGCCATCACGCGTCGTTTCCTGGTCGCCTTCAATCACGCGCAGGTTCAGCGCCGAACCGCGTTCGCGAATGGTGCGTTCGAGCAGCGTGGTTTTTCCCGCGCCGGGCGAACTCATCAAATTCACCGCGCGAATGGCCCGTCCTTCCAGCCACCCGCGATTTTGCTCCGCAAGGCGGTCATTTTTTAAAAGAACCTCGTGCTCAAGACTGACGACCGAGCCGTGGCTGTGAGTATGCCCATTCCCATGCTCGTGTTCATGAGAATGCCCGTGCTCGTGAGAATGTTCATGGCCATGCGAGTGGGAATGAGAATGCGAATGGCCATCGCCGTGTTCATGATGATGTTCGTGCTCATCCTTGTGGTGATGGTCGTGCGAATGGACGAATTCATTTCCGGCGGCATCCACGTGGACATGCTCGCCGGTTTGTAAGTTGGTCACAGTGACTTTGTTTCCTTCTGAACATCCACAAGTGGCGCACATATCATTCAATCTCCATCGCTTTGATTTTTAATTCTTCGCCGGACAGCCAATCCACGTCGCTACTTCCGCAAACGCAGCGCGCGAACACCGCGTCCATGTCAAACTCCGCGCCGCACTTGCGGCACTTCCCACGGCCCGGCGGCTGGACGATTTCCAGTTCCGCGCCCTCTGCGACCGTGCCTTCGGCGACCAGTTCAAAACAAAAACGCACCGCATCCGGCAGCACGCACGAAAGTTTTCCGATTTCCAAAATCACCCGCCGCACCTTCCGGTCCTGTGCGCGTTGCGTCACGACTTCCACGATCTCCTGCGTCAGCCCCAGTTCATGCATGCGAACCGCCCGGGACGTTCAACAGTTTGTCGGCCATACATCAGTATAGTTCCGGGTTGCCGCATCGCCAAAAAATATTTCACCACGCAAAAGATCCCGGCATCGGCCATCACCTAAGTTGTGTATTGCACCATTAAAACTGCCGCTTGCAAGTTGACGCGCCGCTGGAACGCCAACAAACTTCCTAAAGTGCAGCCATCAACGACAACGCGTTTGAGAGTCAGCGTTCGCGGCGCGGTGCAGGGCGTCGGCTTTCGGCCTTTTATTTATCGGCTTGCGAACGAACTTGGGCTCGTTGGCTGGGTAAATAATTCGAGCGCGGGAGTCATGGCGGAAGTCGAGGGCGCGCGCCACGCGGTCGAAAATTTTCTCGTGCGGATTGAATCCGAAAAACCGCCGCGAAGTTTCATTCAAAGTCTGGAAAGCTCGTGGCTCGACACCGCCGGCTATAAAACTTTTGAGATTCGCGAGTCCGATTCCGGCGGTGAAAAAACCGCGCTCGTGCTGCCCGACATTGCTATGTGCGCGGAATGCGTCGTGGAAATTTTTGACCCGCGCAACCGCCGTTTTCGCTACCCCTTCACAAATTGCACGAACTGTGGGCCGCGCTTCAGCATCATCGAAGCGCTGCCTTACGACCGCGCAAACACCGCCATGAAACAATTCGTGTTGTGCGCCGATTGCCACGCAGAATTCGAGAATCCAAATGACCGGCGATTTCACGCGCAACCAAATGCGTGTCCCGTGTGCGGGCCGCAACTTGAACTTTGGGACAAAACGGGAAACCTGCTGGCGCAGCGCGACGAAGCCTTGCACGCGGCGGCGCGGACGATTCGCGAGGGCGGCATCGTGGCGTTGAAAGGACTCGGCGGTTTCCAACTGCTGGTCGCCGCGCAGGACGCGGCCGCGGTGAAGCGTCTTCGAGAACTGAAGCATCGCGAAGAAAAACCGTTCGCGGTGATGTATCCATCGTTCGACGCCGTGAAAAGCGAATGCGAGATTTCACCGCTCGAAGAACGGCTGTTGCGTTCACCGGAATCACCGATTGTTTTGTTGCGGCGCACGACGGCGAATTCGAAACTCGCCAAAGAAATCGCACCGGACAACCCGAACCTCGGCGTGATGCTGCCGTACACACCGCTGCATCATTTGTTACTGGCGGAATTGAATTTTCCGGTCGTCGCGACGAGCGGAAATATTAGTGACGAACCAATTTGCATTGATGAACACGAAGCCATCGGCCGGCTTGGAAATATCGCTGATGTTTTTCTCGTGCATAACCGGCCTATCGTGCGCGCGGTGGACGATTCGGTGGTGCGAATGATGATGGGCCGCGAAATGGTATTGCGCCGCTCGCGCGGCTATACGCCGCTGCCTGTGACCCTGCGCGGCGCGGAAGCGAAATTCCCTTCAGTGCTCGCGGTCGGGGCGCATTTGAAAAACACCGTCGCGCTCGCGGTCGGCCCGCAAATTTTCATCAGCCAACATATCGGCGATTTAGAAAATATGGCGGCGTATGACGCGTTCAAAAAAATCACGGCGGATTTGCAAAAACTTTTTGAGGCGCAGCCGGCAATCATCGCGCGAGACACGCACCCCGATTATCTCTCTACGAAATTTGTCAATGGCCTCCGCGCCGCGAACGCCGATTTGCGAGTCGTGGATGTGCAGCATCATGCGGCGCACGTTCTTTCGTGCATGGCGGAAAACGAGCTTGAACCGCCGGTGCTGGGCATTTCGTGGGACGGCACCGGTTACGGCGGCGATGGAACCATTTGGGGCGGCGAATTTTTGCAAGTGACCGCCACGGACATTCGCCGGCGCGCGCATCTCCGGCAGTTCGCGCTGCCCGGCGGCGACCGCGCCATCAAGGAACCTCGGCGGATTGCGCTCGGCGTGTTGTGGGAAATTTTTGGCGAAAAAATCTTCTCGATGGATTCATTAATGTCGCGCCTCAATTTTTCCACTGACGAATTGCGAACCTTTCAAAAAATGTTGAGTGCGGGAATCAATTCACCCCGCACCTCCAGCGCCGGACGATTGTTCGACGCGGTCGCATCGCTCGCCGGTCTGCGCGAGCGGGTATCATTCGAGGGACAGGCGGCGATGGAACTGGAATTCGCTTTGGACGGCGTGCACACGAATGAAATTTACCCTTTAAAAATTATTGATGGTTCTGACGCGAAGCCACTGGTCTTGGATTGGCAGATGATGATCGAAAACATATTGAGTGACCGCGAGCGTGGCCTAACGGCGGGAGAAATTTCCGCTAAGTTTCACAATACCATGGTCGAAGGAATGGTTGAGATCGCAAACCGCATCGGCGAAAAAAAAATCGCGTTAAGTGGCGGATGTTTTCAAAATCGTTATCTCACCGAGCGGGCGGTGAAGCGATTGACCAGGGAAGGCTTTCGTGTTTACTGCCATCAACGCGTGCCGCCCAATGACGGAGGAATCGCGCTGGGACAAGTCCTCGCTGCCATGCGCGCGCCGCTTGCATGAAGCATTTCGATGAGATAAACTGGGCGCGTCCACATGATGTTAAATGCCCGCAGGCCCTTCGGTTTGCCATCCAGCTTGTTTACGTGGATCGGGTTGCTTGCCGGGTTTGCCTGGCTCATCTTCGCGCCGGTTCGTTGCTGCGCGCAAACCAACACGACCGATCCCAACGACGAATTCGCCATCCAAATGTGGATGACGGAACACGGCATGCCACAAAATATCGTGACCGCCCTGTTGCAGACGCGCGATGGCTATATCTGGGCGTCCACGTATAATGGCATCGCGCAATTCGACGGCGAAAATTTTCGCGTCTTCGATTCCAGCCACGCCGAAGGCCTGACCAACAGCCGCATCACCAGTCTCTACATGGATGAGCGCGGCGACATCTGGATCGGTCATGACACATCGCACATCACAAAATTTTCCAACGGGAAATTCTTCAATGTCCCCATCAAGGCGGATTGGAGTGGCGGCACAATTTCCGGCATCCAGGCCGACGCCGCGGGCGACATCTGGATGCTCGATTTGCGCGGCGAAGCGGTGCGTTTGCGTGACAGCCTGCTCATCAAACCGCCGCCAGAAATGGCCGAGGTGCCGTCGGTCGTGCCGCAGTTGTTACAAGATAATGATCATCGCCTGCTCGTGGTGCGCAATGGCTACATCGCCGAGGTCACGCCCAGCGGTTTTGTAAAACTGGATTTTCACACGGACGAAACCCGTCCATATTTTTCGCGCATCGCCGTGGCGCGAAAAGGCGGCTTGTGGGTGATTGGGCAAGGCCGGATGCGGCGGTTTTTTCACGATGCGTGGGTCGAAGACCTTGGATTGTTCCCCTGGGAAAACGCGTTCGTGATGACGGTGATGGAGACGTCCTCGGGGCAGTTGCTCGTGGGCACGCTGGAGCGCGGGCTGTTCATCCATGATCCGAATTTGGGCTGGATGAATTTGAATCGCTCGAATGGCTTGCCGCAGGATTGGGTGCGCTGTCTCACCGAAGATCGCGAGCATAATATCTGGGTCGGCACCAGCGGCGGTCTCGTCGTGCTGCGTCCGCGCTCCGTAGTGATGCGCAATCCGCCCGATGATTGGGCCGGCCGCCCGGTGCAGGCGATCACGCAGGCGCACGACGGGTCAGTATGGGCGGCGACCGAAGGCGCGGGGCTTTATCACATGCTGAGCAATTCCTGGGAAAATTTCGGCCTGAACGCGGGCCTCTCGAATTTGTTCGTGTGGTCGGTGATGGAAGACAGCCAGCGGCGCATCTGGGCGGGAACCTGGGGCGGCGGTTTGTTCCGGCTTGAAGGCACGAATTTCGTGCGCAAATTTGATTTTCTCGAACGCGGCGAACCTGTGACGGCAATGATCGAATCCTCGCCCGGTTCCATTTGGATCGGCACGGCGTGGGGGCTGATCCATTGTGAAGACGAAAAAATCGAGCGGTTCCATTCGCTCGGTGACAGCGCGGCGGGCGACGTGCGCGCTCTGGCTTGCGGACGCGACGGCGAGATTTGGTTCGGCACCCAAGGGCAGGGGCTCGGCTGCCTCAAGGACGGCAAGCTGCGGACGTTTCATCACGCGGATGGTTTGCCGAGCGAATTTATTTTGTCACTGCGACCGGAAGCGGACGGCAAGTTGTGGATCGGCACGCTGGATCGCGGGATTTGTCTTTATGAAAACGGGAAATTTCACGTCGTCGGGATCGAACAAGGCTTGCCGAATAATTGCATCGGCCACATCGAAGATGACGGGCTCGGTCATTATTGGTTCAGTTCGCAGCAAGGTTTATTTCGGGCGGACGCGTCCGAGTTGATTGATTGCGAGGAAGGGCGGCGGGCGAATGTTTCCGTGCTGGTATTCGGCAAGGCGGAAGGTCTCGCGACGCTCGCGGGCTCGAGCGGTTTCACGCCGTCGGGTTTTCGCAGCAGCGATGGGCGGCTGTGGTTTCCCACCGTGCGCGGGCTGGCCGTGGTGAATCCGAAAGCGGTGCGGCATAATTCCGTGCCGCCGGCGGTGTGGATTCAGCAGGTGCTCGTGGATGGCAAAAGCATGGACATCGGCACGCGCACGCGAATGGGCGCTGGCGATGCTGGCCAATCAAAAAACGTGCGGCTCGCGCCGGGGCATCGCCAGCTCGACGTGGTGTTTACGGGTTTAAGTTTCACTTCGCCGGATCAGGTGCAATTCAAATATCGCCTCACCGGTCTGGACAACGACTGGACCTGGGGCGGCCTGCAACGGCGCGTGACCTACCCGTTTTTGCCGCCGGGGCAATACACGTTTCGCGTGATCGCGTGCAACGGCGACGGCCTGTGGAACGAAACCGGCGACGCGCTCGGCGTGGTGGTGCTTCCGTACGTATGGCAGACGTGGTGGTTCAAGACGGCGGGTTCGATGGCGGGTTTGGCGTTTTTCGGCGGAGGTGTTTATTTGGAATCGCGGCGGCGGCATCGGCGGAAATTGGACCGCATCGCGCGCGATCGCGAATTGGAACAGGAACGGGCTCGCATCGCGCAGGACATTCACGATGACCTCGGCGCAAGCCTCACGCGCATCGGCATGTTAAGCGAATCGGCGACAGAAGATTTGGATGACCGCACGCGCGCCGCCGCGAGTCTGGGGCAAATCTATTCAACCGCGCGCGACCTGACCCGGGCGATGGATGAAATCGTGTGGGCCGTGAATCCGCGGCACGACACGCTGGAAAGTTTGACCAATTATATCACGCGATTCGCGCATGACTTCTTGAGCACGGCGCATATTCGTTGCCGCCTGGATGCGCCCATGCAAGTGCCCAGCCTCGTCGTGCGTTCGGAGATTCGCCATAATTTATTTCTCGCGTTCAAGGAGGCATTGAACAATTCCGTGAAACATTCCGGCGCGAGCGAAGTGCGCGTGACACTGGAATTTGATAAGGATATCATCAAACTCATCGTCGCGGACAACGGGTCTGGATTCGATCCGCGAGACGAAGCCGCGCCGAAGGGCGACCGGTTAATTTCCGGTTACGGCATCACGAGTATCCGCACACGGCTTGAACAAGTGGGCGGGCGGCTGGAAATCCACACGAAAAAAGGCGAAGGCACGCGGGTGGTGATGGTTGTGGCCTTGCGCACGATGACGCCGGTGAAGAATGGGCACGGTTGACGAGGTTTGTTTTGTTGCTTGCTCTCGAATTAGACGGGTGCGGCAAGGTTGTTTTGCATTGCTGCGGGTCATAGACCCGCGGTCCGTGGGGAGTGGAGCAAAAAAATCATGTCATCAGAAGTGACTACATGGTTTCGGCGGCGGTTTGTGTTATGAATAAAAAAGTGCGTATAAAAGTTTCGATTGTCGAGGATGACCCCAAAGCCCGCGAGATTTTGGTGGACTGGATCAACCGTGCCGAGGGTTTCCAATGTGTGAGCAATCACCCGTCGGGCGAAAATGCATTGGAGAAAATGCCCGAGCATCAACCGCAAGTCGTGTTGATGGACATCAATCTTTCCGGCATGAACGGCCCCGAATGCGTGCGCCGGCTCAAGCCGCTACTGCCTACTTCGCAATTCGTCATGCTCACGGTTTACGAAGATTCCGACCACATCATTCAGGCGTTGCAATCCGGCGCGACGGGTTATTTGCTCAAGCACACGCAGCGCGCCGAATTGATCAACGCCTTGCGCGAAGTCAACGAGGGCGGTTCCCCGATGACCGCGAACATCGCGCGCAAAGTGGTGCGGGCGTTTCATCAGGCGCCGTCATCCGACTCGACCACGGAAGAACTTTCAAACCGCGAGAGCGAAGTTTTGCAACTGCTCGCGCAAGGTTATCTCTACAAGGAAATTGCCGATACCCTCAAGATTGGCGTGGCGACAGTGAATACTTACATCCGGCGCATCTACGAAAAATTGCACGTCCGCTCGCGCGCGCAGGCCGTGGCGAAGTTCGCGAATATCCCCCTGGGTGACGCAGCGCGCTCCGCGAATGCACAACGCAGCGGAAACGACCACACTTCCTAAGTCTCTCCCGCGTGGCATCAGCAAACGAGCATAGCATTCCTTCCCGTTTTATGTTCTATTCTAGCCATGAGTTTTTCGAGTGAGTTTGATGAAGCGCAAATCGCCGCGCTCGTAGGCCGTTCCGCCGCCACCCCGGCGGGTGCGGTTCAGGAGAGCATGGCGCGCTCGCAGCTTTCGCTCACCGATTTTGCGCAACTCATTTCGCCCGCCGGCGCGGAATTGCTTGAGCCGCTTTGCCGCCGTTCGCAGCAAATCACCCGGCAGCGCTTCGGCAAAGTCATCCGCCTGTTCGCGCCGCTTTATCTTTCCAACGAGTGCATCAATAATTGCAAATACTGTGGCTTCTCGCGCGACAATCCCATCCTGCGCGTCACGCTTTCCGTGGACGAAGTCCTGCGCGAAGCGCGGGCGCTCGCGGAAAAAGGTTTTCGCAATGTCCTGCTCGTCGCGGGCGAACATCCTAAATTCGTCTCGAACGGTTACATGGCGGAATGTGTTCGCGCGTTGCGCACCGAGATTCCCAGCATCTCGCTCGAAGTCGGGCCGATGGAAACCGAGGAGTATCGTCCCATCGTCGAGGCGGGCGCGGATGGACTCGTCGTGTATCAGGAAACGTACGATCGCGAAATCTATGCGGAGATGCACACGGCGGGGCCGAAGCGCGATTTCGATTGGCGGTTGGACACGCCCGAGCGCGCGTACGCTGCGGGCTTTCGGCGGCTCGGCATCGGCGCGTTGTACGGCTTGAGCGATTGGCGACGCGAGGCGATTGCCGTCGCCGCGCACGCGGATTATTTATTGCGCAACTGCTGGAAAGCGCAGCTTACGATTTCCCTGCCGCGATTGCGTCCCTGCGCGGGAGAATTTCAACCGCTTACGAATTTCAGCGACCGCGAACTGGCGCAACTGATTTGCGCGTTTCGTCTGTTTTTGCCGGACGTGGGCCTCGTGCTTTCGACCCGCGAATCCGCCAGGCTGCGCGATGGCCTGATTCCTCTGGGCGTGACGCTGATCAGCGCGGGCAGCCACACCGAACCGGGCGGTTACACTGGCGCGGGCCGCGAAAAAATTCATCACACCGAACGCGGGCGCATCGTGGAACTCGCGGCGGGTTCAAGCGAATGGGCGGCCGATTCCAGCCGCGCCACCAATGCCACCGGGCAGTTCGACATCGCCGACGAGCGTTCGCCGGAAGAAGTCGCCGACCTGATTCGCCGCCTTGGCTACGAACCGGTGTGGAAAGATTGGGACGCCGCGCTCGCGTGATGAACCCGGCTTCGGTCATCGCCAACGGCCGCGAAATCGAAACGCCGCTGCCCTGCACGCTCGAAGAATTTCTCGTGCGCCAAAATCTTCTGCCGCGCAGCGTCGTGGTGGAGCACAATGGCGAAGCGGTCGCGCCTTCGGAATTCGCGCACCGCCCCATCGCCGCGGGCGACCGTCTCGAAATCGTGAAGATCGTCGCGGGCGGTTAAAGTTCCCGCAAAGTCTGGAGATACTCCGTGAGTTGATCGAACGTCCCGCCGAAGCCCTGGCGCATTGAGGGAAACATATCGCGAAAAGTTTTCATTTCGGCCTCGCTCGCGTTGATGGGATCGGCGCGTCAAACGTGCGCGAGATGGTGAATTCCGTCTCCGGCGTCGCGGTGGATGCGCTCTCGTTCATAGTCATAGCATGTTCGAGGATTTTCGTTTCGCAAGCGGCGGCGCTCACATTTTTTTTAACAAATCAGTGAGGCGTTCGAGGCTCTGCGACCAGCCCTCGGTCATGCCCATCTTCTTCATCGCATCGCGGATCGCCATGGATTCAAAGCGCGAGCGCACCGTCAATTTCGTTTTGCCGCCGATGCTCTCGAACGTGATGGTCATAACGCTGTCGAGTTGGGGCGGTTTGGTTTTGTCGCGCTCTGGATTCACCAGGTCATGCCACGCGGGCGGCAGTTCAGAATGGTCCATCGTCATCACGAGCCGCTCCGGTTTCACAACTTCGTGAAAAATGCCTTTGCCGGGATATTCGGTGCCATCGGGCGCGCGCATGACGATGCGATATTCCCCGCCGGGCCGCACGTCCATCTGGCAAACCGGATTGGTGAATTGATGCGGCCCCCACCATTGCGCCATGTGCTTGGGATCCGTCCACGCTTTCCAAACCAATTCGCGCGGCGCATCGAACTCGCGCGAGATGATGAAATCGCGGTCGGGCATCGGCGTGTTGCGTTGAAGGAAATCGTCGAGGCATATCCCGACGAGGTAACTCCACCCGCCGAAGAAATTTTTCCGCGCGTATTTCGGATTCGCTTCCGGCTTGAAAGTCTCAAGGCCCGAGTGCGTCAGCTTCAAGCGCGTTTTGCCGCCTTCGTCAAACAATTCAAACGACACCAGCGAATCGCCTTCAGCTCCACCATACCGCCAGCTATAGGAAATTTTTTTGCCGGGTTTGACTTCGGTGACTTTCCAGAGGTGCGGATAAATCTCGCCGTTGTGGCTGACGTTGACTTGAGTCTCGAAACCAACCTCGGCTTTGAAAGCTGGAATACTCGGAAAGTACCATTGCCGCATTTCATCCAAATCGGTGATGGCTTTCCAAACGGTCGCGACCGGCGCATCAAAAGTGCGCTCAATAACAATGGGCGTGGCGGCCAGTTGTTCGGACAGGCGGGCGAGACATTGTTTGCCGCCTTCGATTGCGCCGTAATCGCGAACGATGCGGTCGCGGTCTTCCGCCGTTGCGAATAACTGGCGCAAGGTAAGTTCGGTTTGATTATTTCCCAGGTCGGTAAAAGTCCAGGTAAATTCAAAACTCACGCCTTCACCGTCTTTGCATCCGCCCGCGTGCGAATAAACGATGCGCTCGGGTTTGACGATTTCCTTGAAGATGCTTTTGTTCGGATACTCCGTGCCATCCGGGCCGCGCATGACATGTTTCCACACGCCGCCGGGGCGAAAATCCATTTCCTCGATGGTGGTGGTGAAGCCGCGCGGGCCCCACCAATTCACGACTTTTTTTGGGTCCGTCAGCGCGTCCCAGACAAGTTCGCGCGGGGCGTCGAAGCACCGGCTAAGAACGATTTCGCGGTCCGAGGTTTTTTCGATCAGCTTACTTTTTGTTTCGCTCATTTTCTTTTTCCTTTTTTTGCAATTCGCGGAGGTAATCTTCCAGGCGGTCAAAACTTTCTTCCCAAAACCGGCGATAATGTTCCAGCCAATCCACGGCGTCCTTCATGGGGTTCGCCTTGAGGCGGCAGGGGCGCACCTGCGCATGGCGGCTGCGGGTGATGAGCCCGGCGCGGGCAAGGACTTTCAGGTGCTTCGAGACAGCGGGCAAACTCATGCGAAACGGCGCGGCCAATTCGGTGACCGACGTCTCACCACCGGCCAGGCGGGCAAGAATGGCGCGCCGCGTGGGATCGGCAAGGGCGGCGAAGGTCAAGCTGAGTTTATCCTGAGTCATGTTCGTTTAATGTTTCTGTATTTAACCATATAGTTAAATACAAGTCAACTCGTTTTTGAAATTAATTTGCGTGATTTTAAAAATCCACCCGCTGGTGGAATCAATTAACTCTTTGGCGGACCGCCAAAGTGCGCGGCGTGCGAGGCATAATCCGCGGCGTCATCAAGCATCGCATCAATAGTCGTGATGAGTGGCGCGACTTTCGCCAAACCGGAAAATACTGCGCGGTCGCCGATATTGCTTTCGATGACGAACGTCGGGCGTTGGGTGACCTGAAGCGCGTGAAATTCGGCGGTCGTGGCGCGGGCGCGTTTTTCAATCGCCGGAGATTGCGCGCGCGCGAGCAACCTTTTAGCGTCAAGCTTTGCAGCTTTGGCGGCGATGCCGGCGGAGATTTTCCAATCACCCACATGCTTGCCTTCACGCAAGGCGGCATCGGCGATGGCCAGGCGGACGCGATCATCCGTGACGCCAAAATCCTTGGCGGCTTCGGCCACGAGATTCGGCGCGAGATACTCGGTGACACCTTCCTCAAACCAGCCGGAACTGAGCATGAACGGCGAGCGCACTATCATGCCGCTGCGGCGGTAAAACCATTCGGCTTGCTCGCGCGAAGTCGGCAAACCGGTTGGATCCATCAAACTGATTTTCCAATCGAAGACGACCGGCGCATCTTCATATCGTTCCTTCAAGTCCACCCACGCCGGTTCGGCCCAGTAACACCAGGACGAAATGACTTCGAGATAATAGGTGACGGTTATCTTCACGTTTACTTCGCCGGTTCCTTGGGAGCGTCGGTTTTGGCCGGTTCGGCGGGAGTTTTCGTGCTGTCAGGAGTTTCGCTGTCGCCCTTGGCTTGCGGCGCTTGCACTGCGCCCTTCAAAATATCGTCAGCCGGCAAAATAATTCCCGTGAGGCAATCGCGCCAATTCGCCGCGCCTTGCGCATTGACCGCGCGCATGACAAAGATGCCCACCAGCGAACCATCCAGCGAAAACGCCGGGCAGCCGAGTGAGGTCTCGCTGACGCCGGTTTCCGGCACATAAAACGTGCGCGGCTTTTGCACCACGGCGCTGACGCGTTCCACCGAAGCCGAAAACGCGCGCCCCGCGCCGCGCTTGAGGCGGTTGAGGGAGATGAGCGGATCGAGAACCTGCGCGATGCTGGATTTATGCAAATCAATCGCCGTCATCGGCGTGGTGAGCTTGTTTTTCGGGCGGATGAACGCAAGGTCGAGGTCTTTATCGCGCAGCACGATTTCCGCAGGCAATTCCGTGCCGTCATCCAGCAGCAATTTGATCTCGCTGATCTCGATCTCGGTTTTGTATTCCTCCGAAAGGCGGCGATATAACTCGGACGGGTCGGCCGCCGACAGCGCGATCACCGTCAGGCCCGAAGGATCCACGACCGTGCCGCTCAAATCGGTTTTGGCTTCGCGTGGCGCGTTGGAGCGGCCGCTGGTGGCGGAAACTTTTTGCACGACTTCCACCGTCACGATTGCGCGCTGGTTTTTATTGAAAATCTCGCGGCCCTTTTCGACGAGTTCATCGGCGCGCACAGAAAACGCGACGACAGTGGCGAGGACGCAGGCAAGGATTTTTGTATTCGATGAATAACGCATGAGTGTCTTTCAATTTTTAATTTTTCCAATTCGGTTCCAACTCGAGATACGACGTGTGAATGCCGCGCAGGACTTTCATCACCACCGTGCTCTTTTTGGCGGCGGCAATCCGCTCCATCTTTGACCGCAGCATGTCCACATTGTTCACGGCTTCGCCATCCACTTCCAAAATCAGGTCGCCATTATAAAGCGAGGCAAGTTCGGCCCAACTGCCGGGTTTGACGTCCTCCACAATCGCGCCCTTCTGGCTGGTGTCCCATTCCTCATCGGCGGCGTCAAAAAAACAAACGTCGCGCGCGGTGAATTCAAAATCGTCATTGCGATATTTTTTCATCTCGCGTTCGAGCCGCGGACTGCGGACGAGTTCGACGGTCACCTTGATCGGCTTGTTATTGCGGATGACGGACAGCTCCACTTTTTTGCCGATGTCATATTGGCGGATGAGCGTGGAAAGTTCGTCCTCGTCCTCCGGCCCAGATGCCGAAAGTTTTTCGCCATCCACGGCGGTGATAAAATCGCCAGCGAGCATACCCGCTCTTTCCGCGGTGCTGTCGGGATAGACTCGCGTCAGATAAAATCCTTTCAAGGTGGGCTCGCCGAGAAGCTTGGCGATCTCGCGGCTGATCACGTGCGTCTCGATGGGCAGCCAAGCCTTGCTGACTTCGAGCCCGGGGTCTTTGAAATCTTCGATGCCAACCCGCACGACCGTCATGTAACGCTCGGCCTTGCGCTCAAACACCGTCACGACCGGAACCGGATCGGTCTTGCCCTGGGTGAGTTTGTGCGATTGGGCAACGAGATCGGCGACGCTGCGCACCGGCACTTGATTCATCTCGACGATGGTATCGCCCGGCTCGATGGAAGGTTTGGATTCGCCAGCGGGACCACCCGGACGCACCGACGTGACGAGAACGCCATCGAGGTTTGTGCGCTTCATTTCCTTGGCCAGCAGGAAAGAATAGTCACGCGCGTCGAGCCCCCATTGTTTGACTTCGGTTTGCTTCAAATAAATCTGGCCGCGCTCGACCGGAACCATTTTCAGCGTGACATCGGCATTGCCGCGATGAACGACCGCCGTCACTTCCTTGCCGATTGGCAGCGTGGAAACGAGCCACATGAAATCAGGCATCTGTTCTTCAAAACGGGCGTCGGTGGGAGTTTTATTGATGCTCAGCAAAATATCCCCCGCGTGCAAACCCGCCCATTCGGCGGGCGAACCTTCCGCCACGCCGCCGATGAGAATGCCGTGTTCATTCTTCGTCGTCTTGAAAGTTGGTTGCGCGTCAATGCCGAGCCAACTGCGTGCGATTTTATGTTTATCAATCAGTTCGAGCGCGATGCTTTTGGCGAGGTTGCCCGGAATCGCGCCCGAAAGGCCGAAGCTGATTTCATTGATGCCGATGATGTCGCCGCGGAGATTGACGAGCGGGCCGCCGGAATTACCGCCGTAGATGGCGGCGTCATGCGCGAACCAGCGCACCAGCGAGCCCACGTCTTCGCCATCCAAACGAAACTGGGAACCCGGACCAAAAAATCGCGGCATGACCATCTCGGTATTGCTGAGGATGCCGAGCGTGACTGATTGCGAAAGCGCCATCGGACTGCCCATCGCGAGGACATTGTCACCGACGTGCATGGCGCTGGAATCGCCGAAGGTGACGGATTTAAATTCGCGCGGAGTTTCGGGCTTGAGCTTGATGATGGAAATGTCCGTGAGCGGATCGGTGCCAATCAATTCAGCCTCGATTTCCTCGCGATTCCAAAGCGTGCAAAACATCCGCACCGCATGACCGGCGACGTGATGGTTGGTGATGATGTAACCGTCCTTGGAAATAATGGCGCCGCTGCCGACCTCCTGCATCTTGACCTCGCGGCCATCGTGGAATTCGTCGGAAACCACGCGGATGCGCACGAGCGCGGGCCGCACGTGGGCGATGGCGGCATCAATCTCGGCGCGCAACGGCGAAGCATGCTCGGCGTCAAAGGCGCTGGGCGCGGCATACGCAAATGGTGAAAAAGTGATGGAACCCGCGGCCACAAGTCCGAGGCATTTATAAACCTGCGATTGAAGACTCCTGAACATGCTGGCACTTTGCCGAGAAATCCCCCGGCGTGGCAATCTTAAATGAGGAAGATTCGTTTTGACGCAGAGGCGCAGAGACGCAGAGGCGCAGAGAGGGAAAAGAATCAGCTACTGATGGATATATGGACTGGATAAAGAAAAGATTTTTGAATCCATGTTTCATCCGTGGCTTCCATTTTTTGTTTTTCTCTGCGTCTCCGCGTCTCTGCGCCTCTGCGTCAAATTAGCCAACCCAACGCTACCCAAACAAATCCATTTGCGGCGGCGGGGCGAGGTTTTGGAGTTTTTCGCGTTCGGCGCGGTGGCGGGATTGGCCGCGCACCGTTCCTTCGGGCGTGAGTTCGGACGCTTCGAGATTGTGGAGAATTTGCTTGGCGCGTTCGAGCACGGCCTTGGGCACGCCCGCCAATCGCGCGACCTGGATGCCATAACTTTTGTCCGTGCCGCCCTCAACAATCTTGCGCAAGAAAACGATCTGGTCGTTCCACTCGCGCACGGCGACGTTGAAATTCTTGAGCCTCGGCAATCGCCCGGATAATTCGGTCAACTCATGATAATGCGTGGCAAACAAAGTTTTCGCGCCCACCTGATTGTGGAGATGCTCGACGATGGACCACGCCAAACTGAGGCCGTCGAACGTGCTCGTGCCGCGGCCAATTTCGTCGAGGATGATCAGGCTGCGCGGGGTGGCGTTATTGAGGATGTTGGCCGTCTCGCTCATCTCGACCATGAAGGTGGATTGCCCGCGCGCAAGGTCGTCGCTCGCGCCGATGCGTGTGAAAATGCGGTCCACAAGATCAATCTGCGCCTCGGCGGCGGGCACAAAAGCGCCGGTGTGCGCGAGCAACGCCAGCAACGCCACCTGCCGGATGTAAGTGCTTTTGCCCGCCATGTTCGGTCCCGTGATGAGCGCGATTTGCGGCAACGTAGGAGCGGCATCCTGCCTGTCTCCATTTTCTTTTTTTACCCCGGTCAATTCCGTATCATTCGGCACGAACCGCTCCTCGCTTAAATTCTGTTCCAGCACGGGATGCCGACCGTCGCGAATCGTCAGCACTCCTTCATCACCGACCGTTGGCCGGCAATAACCAAACAGCCGCGCGATTTCCGCGAACGACCCCAGCACGTCCGATTGCGCGAGCGCCACCGCCGTGCGCTGCAACATCGGCAATTGCCCGAGCACTTCCTCGCGCACGTGTTGGAAGAGTTCGTATTCCAGTTTCACGCTGCGTTCTTCCGCGCCGAGAATTTTTCCCTCCATCTCCTTCAACTCCGGCGTGATGAACCGCTCGCCGTTCGCGATGGTCTGCTTGCGCGTATAATGCGCCGGCACCTTGTCGAGATTCGCCCGCGTGACTTCGATGTAATAGCCGAACACGGAATTGAACCGCACTTTCAGCGAGGTGATTCCCGTTCGTTCAATTTCGTCCTGCTGCAATTTTGCGATCCAATCCTTGCCACTGCGCGAGGCGCCGCGCAACTCATCCAGCGCCGCGTCAAAACCGTCGCGAATCAACCCGCCTTCCTTCAATGCCAGCGGTGGTTCCTCGGCAATCGCGCGGTGAATCAATTCCACCAGGTCAGGCATCTCCGTCACTTCCGTTTCCAGTTCCGCCAGCAGCGACGGCAATTCATTGGCAGGTTCTACATCTTCAAAAACTTTTTCGTTCAGTGAATCATTTGCGCAACGTCGCGGACTTCCCGCAAGGTCGCGCAAAATTTGCTTCAACGA